>NZ_LRPD01000039.1:0-155 GCF_001605865.1 Acinetobacter sp. NRRL B-65365
CTGCTGCATCGGTGAAGGTTGCTGTCGCATCGATGGTCGCATCGGTATCTGCAAGTAAGTCACTACCTGCCACATCTGCGGTCCAGTTACCTGTCGCTGCATCAACAGTTGCAGTGTAGGTCACACCATTAATAAGGAGTGTCACCACCGTGGTT
>NZ_LRPD01000039.1:229-851 GCF_001605865.1 Acinetobacter sp. NRRL B-65365
GTGCTGTCTGCATCTGCGGTCAACTCGCTACCTGGAACAGTCACGCTCCATGTACCATCCGCCTGTACTGTCGTGTTGTAATTGTTGCCATTGACCACAACTGTCACTGCATCACCTGCAGTGAAGCCGCCTACAACCGCACCACTGATGGTTTGGTCTACGCCTGCTTCTGCGGCATTGACGATGTCATCGCCTGCAACTGGATCAAACACCACCACTGGTGTGGTGATATCCACAGTGTAGCTCGCATCTGCTGTCACAGTACCTGTGTTACCTGCGGCATCTGTTGCCGTAATGCTGACATTGATGGTGCTGTCTGCATCAAGGACTAACTGTCCGCCATCAACCGTAACGCTCCATAAGCCACCAGTTTGTACGGTCGTGGTGATGTCCACGCCATTGACATTAACTGTGACCACATCACCCACGGTGTATTCACCTGTGACCGTACCGCTAATAGTCTGGTCTGTTGCTGCTTCGCTTGAATCAACAATGCCATCGCCTGCAATCGGGTTAATGGTAATCGTAGTGGTACTGTTGTCTGGGCCAGTGGTATCGACTGTATAAGTTTGTGTGTCGGTCACTGTGCTGCTGTTACCTGCTGCATCAGTGAAGGTGGCTG
>NZ_LRPD01000040.1:0-591 GCF_001605865.1 Acinetobacter sp. NRRL B-65365
ACACTGTGGATATCACCACCCCAGTGGTGGTGTTTGATCCAGTTGCAGGCGATGACATCGTCAATGCCGCAGAAGCAGGCGTAGACCAAACCATCAGTGGTGCGGTTGTAGGCGGCTTCACTGCAGGTGATGCAGTGACAGTTGTGGTCAATGGCAACAATTACAACACGACAGTACAGGCGGATGGTACATGGAGCGTGACTGTTCCAGGTAGCGAGTTGACTGCAGATGCAGACAGCACCATTGAAGTGACTGTTGATGTAACGGGTACAGGACCGATCAGTGCAGATCACAACTATGTTGTGGATACCACTGCACCAGATACCACAGGTACGACACTGACTGTTGCACCAGTCACCACGGACAACACACTCAATGCCGCAGAATCAACGGGCACAGTGACCGTGACAGGTACCTTAACCGGTATTCCTGCAGATGCAGCAACCACGGTAGTGACACTCGTTATCAATGGTGTGACTTACACCGCGACTGTTGATGCAGCGACAGGTAACTGGACTGCAGATGTGGCAGGTAGTGACTTACTTGCAGATACCGATGCGACCATCGATGCCACAGCGACCTTCACCGATG
>NZ_LRPD01000041.1:0-27110 GCF_001605865.1 Acinetobacter sp. NRRL B-65365
ACTCAATATAATGCTTATAAAAACAATTAAATCACTTTAATAGCAATTCAACTTAAAAGCAATCAAAGTCAAAATTATGCTAAACCAGTGTTTATTTTATTAAAAAGAATATAAGTACCTCCACCCTCTTCAAAAGAAACGCTATCAAATATTACAAATTAATTACAGTAAAATAAAAAATATAGTGAAAAATAAAGCCTTAATTTGGAAGAAATAAACAGCAAATTTAAAATAAATTATTATTTATGACTCAATATATATTTCTTAGCTCACTATTTTTTATGCAAATTTATTTTATAATAAATGTTTTTTTTCAAAAAATATAGCTTTAGATCTGAGATCCAATCTCTATAAATATCATTTCCGATTACATCCATCCTTTTATCCAACTCAACGATAGAGACGTAAAAAATAAGGCCTCTATCTATAGTGATGAGGCCTTATTCTTTGCTGCTATTTAAGTCAATCCAAATGCATCACAACTGCCCTGTTATTTTTCTGCTTACGCGTCACAATCAGGCCACAGATCACGACACCGACCGTGACACTTAAAGATAATGTTGTTTCATAACTATATTGCGGTGAAAAGAACATATAAGCCAGTACACTCAGGATAATAATGATCACAAACCACGTCAGCCAAGGAAATAGCCACATTTTAAATGGGACTTCTGTTCCTGCTTTTTCTAGTTTTGCTCTGAGACGCAATTGTGAGAATGCAATCACCAGATAAACCAGTAATGCAATTGAGCCGGTACTTGAGAGTAACAGTCCAAAGACCTTCCCAGGAAATGCATAGTTGATGATACAGCAGATTAATCCAATAAATGTTGATGAAAAGACAGCCACAGCTGGCACACCAGCATAATTAATCTTAGTGACTTTGCTTGGTGCTTCATGTCGGGTGCCTAAACGGAATAACATACGGGATGATGTATAAATAGCTGCATTCATACAGCTTGCAACAGCGATAAACACCACAGCATCAATAATGAGTTTGGTCCCTGGTACTTTCAGGCTCATGAGTACATATTGGAAGGTTCCGTATTTTTGCAAATCGGGTGAACGCCAGTCGACCAAGGCAACCGCAATAAACATGGATACCACGAAGAAAAGAATAATGCGGTACAGCACTAGATTGGTGGCACGTCTGATTTTTTGTTGTGGATTCGAAGATTCTGCAGCAGCAATCGAAACGATCTCAACGCCAAAAAATGAAAATGCCGTAATCAGGATCGCCGCTAAAATCCCACCCACCCCATGTGGCATAAAACCCGCATTGTTATATAAATTGGCAACCCCACTCACATTTTGTGCTAAAGGCCAGAAACCAGAAATCGCTAATACGCCAATGATAATAAATGCAATAATGGCAACCACTTTGATTAAAGAGAACCAGAACTCGAATTCACCAAAACTTTTGGTACTGAAAAAGTTGGCCAGACTTAAAAAAACAATAAAACAGAAGGCATAAGTAGAAACTGAAAAATAAGGAAACCATGAATATAAAATTTGAGCGCCAGCAATCGCCTCAACAGGAATCGCCAATACCCAGAACCACCAGTATAACCAGCCAATGGTAAATCCTGCCCACGGGCCAATCGCTTTACGCGCATAAGTTGAAAATGAGCCAGTATCGGGTTCGAGTACTGCCATTTCACCCAGCATCCGCATCACCAGAAACACCATGATACTGGTGGTCAGATAAGCAAGAATGACCGCTGGGCCTGCCTTGGCAATCGCTGCCGATGAACCAACAAATAAACCTGCACCAATAACACCGCCGATACTAATCATTGTAATGTGGCGATTTGAAAGTCCTTCGCCTAATTTTTTTGTTTTAACACTATCCATATTTTATTCCTTAAAATAATTTGGGTTTGTTAACTACATGTTTAAATTCCTATTCAAATAAAAAGGGAAAACCAGCGGTTTTCCCTTTAACGCAAAAAATCAGTTTAAAGTTGGCATTGCAAATTGTTTGGCTTCACGGACCTGTGCAGATGGCCAGCGCTGGGTAATGGTTTTACGGCGTGTATAGAAACGGACACCGTCTGGACCATAGGCATGTAAGTCGCCAAATAATGAACGCTTCCAGCCACCAAAGCTGTGATATGCAACCGGAACAGGTAAAGGTACATTAATACCGACCATCCCCACCTGAATATGGCTGCTAAAATAACGCGCTGCTTCGCCATCACGGGTATAAATACACGTCCCATTGCCATATTCATGCTCATTGATCAATTGCATGGCTTCCTGCATGGTATCCACTCGCATCACTTGCAAGACAGGCCCAAAGATTTCCTGTTGATAGCTGGTCATCTTCGGTGTGACCTGATCAATCAAGGTCGGCCCGACAAAGAAACCATTTTCATAACCTGCGGGTTTGGCATCGCGACCATCTACCACAATTTTTGCACCTTGCTGTTCTGCACTTTGAATATAGGCTTGTACCTTATCTTTATGCACTTGCGTGATTAAGGGCCCAAAATCATTATTGCTATCAGCATAATGCCCAAATTTTAATTTCTGCATTTCTTGAGTCAGTTTATCGATCACAATATCTGCGATTTCATCTCCGATTGCGACAGCAACCGACAGTGCCATACAACGCTCACCTGAAGAACCGAAAGCAGCGCCTAATAATGAAGTCACCACATTATCAATATCTGCATCGGGCATAATAATCGCGTGGTTTTTTGCACCGCCCAATGCCTGACAACGCTTACCTGTCGACGTTGCGGTACGATAAATATATTCAGCGATTGGCGTTGAACCAACAAAACTAATAGCCTGAATTTTTGGATGATGCAATAAAGCATCTACTGCTTCTTTATCACCGTTCACTACGTTAAATACACCATCGGGTAATCCGGCCTGTTTCAATAATTCAGCCAAGAATAATACGACTGACGGCGCTTTTTCTGAAGGCTTTAATACAAAACAGTTACCACACACCAAGGCCATCGGGAACATCCACAACGCCACCATCGCAGGGAAATTAAATGGCGTAATTCCAGCGACGACACCTAAAGGTTGAAATTCACTCCACGAGTCAATGTCTGGGCCGACATTTTTCGAATATTCACCTTTGAGTAACTCTGGCGCACCACAAGCGTATTCAACATTTTCAATCCCACGTTGCAATTCCCCTTTTGCATCATGAGAGATCTTGCCATGCTCTTGCCCAATCAATTCACAAATTTTATCGGCATTTTCTTCGAGTAACTGTTTGAACTTGAACATCACACGCGCACGCTTGATTACAGGTGTATCACGCCATGCTGGAAACGCCTGCTCTGCCACACGAACCACTTCATTCACCGTCTGACTATCTGCAATTTCAACTGCTTTGCTGATTTCACCCGTCGCAGGATTATAAACAGGCTGTCTTTTGGCAGACTTGGAAACCACCTTTCCATTGATAAAATGTCCAACCACTTGTGTTGCCTGTGCAGATTGACCATCATTGCTCTGCGTCGTTTCACTTGAAAAATGTTCTAAGTTATTCATCTCTTGTTCCTTGTATGGGATCATTTCTTCCGATTGATTTGGGTTTTAGTTAAAAATTGAATTTATTTGACCTGATAAAGTGCATCACCAACCGCATTCATCAATCTCGATAATTGTGCTTCGGTACTATTGAACATTGGGCCAAACTGTAAGGTATCTCCGCCAAAACGGACAAAGAAACCCGCTTTCCAAAGCTTCATTCCAAGTTCAAAACCGCGGATCGTTGCATCGCCATCGCGTGGTGCCAGTTGTACAGCGCCAATCAGTCCACAATTACGAATATCCAGAATGTGTGGTGCGCCTTTTAATTCGTGTAGAAGCGTTTCAAAACTAGGTGCCAATGCAACAGATTGAGCCAATAAATTCTGTTTTTCCAACACATCCAGTGTAGCTAAAGCTGCTGCACATGCGACTGGATGTGCTGAATAGGTATAGCCATGCGTAAATTCAACGGCATGTTCAGGTAGGTCTTGCTGCATAAAGGCATCATAGATTTCATGACTTGCTACAACCCCACCCAATGGAATTGCACCATTGGTAATCTGTTTGGCAAAGTTCAAAATATCGGGTGCTACCCCAAAATACTCGGCTGCGGTCCATTTCCCCATACGACCAAAGCCCGTAATCACCTCATCAAAAATCAGCAAGATATCGTGCTGGTCACAGATTTCCCGAAGTCGTTTTAAATAGCCCGTTGGTGGCACAATACAACCTGCCGAACCAGAAACAGGTTCAATAATGACAGCCGCGATATTGGATGCATCGTGCAATTCGATCAACTTGAGCATCTCATCTGCAAGCTCAATACCGCCCGTTTCTGCACAGCCTTTGGTAAAACTTAAATCTGGTTGCAAGGTATGCGGTAAATGATCAACATCCATCAATTGACCAAACATTTTACGATTACCACCAATCCCGCCAAGACTGGTTCCAGCCACATTGACCCCATGATAACCTCGTGCACGACCAATCAGCTTGGTTTTGCTGGGTTTACCCTTAATTCGCCAATAGGCACGAGCCATTTTGATCGCGGTATCTGCTGACTCTGAACCCGAGTCAGTAAAGAACACATGCTGCAATTTTTCAGGCATGTGCTGAATGATTTTCTCTGCCAGTTGAAATGACAATGGATGTCCAAACTGAAAGCCTGGAGAATAGTCCAGTTTTGATAGCTGATGACTGACCGCTTGCTGGATTTCAGGCAACGTGTGACCTGCACCACAAGTCCATAAGCCAGATAAGGAGTCATATACTTCGCGGCCTGTGCTATCCACTAAATACGCACCTTTAGCCCCAACAATAATACGTGGGTCTTTATGAAAGTTACGGTTGGCAGAAAATGGCATCCAGTGTGCTTGATAATTCAGGTTCATCTGAGCACTTGGCTGTGTCGCTTCCAATGCATCATCACGGTCATTTGTTGTGTCGATATCAAACATAATCACTCTTCTTGTTTTGTGGTTATATCTGGAGTGTACAGAGCCGAATAGTTTTGATAAATTCAAATTGTCTTGAGTTTAGATATAAAAAAGCAAAACTAAATGAAACCGAAAAAATTAAATCAAGTGACTGATTTTGATATAAAACTTCTTAAAATATTTAAAACGGTTTGCGATTGCCATAGCTTTAGTTCCGCAGAAAGTATTCTCGGGATTAGTCGCTCAGCCATTAGTCTGCACATGAGTGATCTAGAAAATCGCTTGGGCATTCGGCTCTGTCAGCGTGGCCGTGCTGGCTTTGCCCTCACCGATGAAGGACGTGAAATTTTAGAGTATATAGAAGTACTGACTGCCTCGATTGAAGACTTCCGCGCCAAAATCAATCAGATGCACAACCAGCTCAAGGGTGAGTTTAATATCGGGATTATTAATAATCTGGTGACGATGCCGAGTCTGTATATCACCAATACACTGGCACAGCTTGCAGAAGAAAATACCGAAGTGGTGATTAATATTAGTATGAGTACCCTCTCAGATATCGAATGTCGGGTACTGGACAATCGTTTACATGCGGGCGTGATTCCATTGGTGACGCCATTGTCTGGACTGGATTATTTTCATTTATATGAGGAAAAGTCATTTCTGTATTGTGGCAAAAATCATCCTTTATTTAACCATCTGAATGAGATCAAATCGAAGGATCTCAACAACTGGCAAGCCGTGCTTCCGAATTATGCGATTACTGCTGAAGCATCCAAACTACATCAACTTCTGGATTGTTCGGCAACTGCCAGTGACCGTGAAGGTATTGCTTTTCTGATCCTGACAGGGAAATTTCTCGGTTTTTTACCCGATCACTGTGCCAAGAAATGGGTCGAAGATGGCTTTATGCAACCTATTATGCAAGAAGTCATGTATTACAGTACCCCGATCTGCCTAACGACGCATAAGGGCAAAAATTACAATATGGTTTTAAAAGCATTTATGGACATCTTGAAACAAAAAATTATACCAGCAGCCCCGTCAATTTCCTGACCTAACTGGTGCTCTCCATTGATATTCATCATTACTTTGATGCATGAATATCAATGAAGTATCAACCTGTAATAATCATTTCTCAGATGTATTAAAAATCATAACTCGCCATCATGTTCACACGATTATCAATCCCATTACGGCCATCAAAAGTTTCTCGCTCGCCATAAACATATTCGACGCCGAAGGTAATCGGCTTGTACGGGTTATACATCGCATTAATCCAGCCTTGCCATAATTCTTTATTCTGGGTGATATTGGTTTTCTGGATTTCAGCAAAGGTATTGTCATCCTTGGCCTTCATATAGCCATAACCTAAAGTTGAGCGAAGCTGGGAATTAAATTGATGGGTGATCCCCGCAGAAATCGTATCGAACTCGTTGCTTTGAATATTATTTTTATCATCAATCACATAGCTATTATTGGCCCAGAGCAGAAAGCGCCCATCCCCTTTGACATGGTAATAATCGGCTTTTAAGAAGGTTTGAGGACTCAATTGATATTTTCCACCCAGTCCGACACCCCATGCCCATTCATTGTCATGACTGGTTTTTTTCTCAGCCATAAACGTTCGGCCTGACAGTAGTGAGCCATTATCAAATTTATGGTTCAGACGTCCAACCAAGGCTGGCAAACGCATTTCATTATCTGGATCAGAAGTTGCAGTATATTTTGGATCTTCAATTGCGACAGCAAAACTGGTTTTTGCCGAGAGGTTACCGCTATAACGCAGCATCGGTGAACGTAGCAAGGCACTACCAACAAAAGTGCCCGCATCTACAGTTTCTGGATAATATTCAGGTGCAATAAACGTCGACCAGGTTTGACCAATCAGCCATTGATCAAGGGTGATATAAGCATGACGGATACGAAATTGATCTCGCGTTGTACCGCCGAAGAAATCCATTTCCAGTTTACCGCCTACTTCACCCGCAGCAGTTGGGGTTTTAAAATTCAACCCAAAACGTGTCACATTAACAGTACTATGTAATTGGTCTTTTTGAGCAGATTCTTCTGGCGTATTTTCGAGTGGAACCCCGCTAATATTGTTATACATGGTAGATGCACCTTTGGCCTGATAAGAGGCATCGGCACGGATATAACCATATAAATTGACCTCTGCACCGCCTTTGCTCAGATTCAGCTTAGGCACTGTTGTCTCGGTCACTTGTGGTGAAGCCGTCACAGCCACTTGAGTAATAGGTTGCACGGGCACTTTCTGCTGCACATATTGCTGTAACATCGTTCTTAACTCTTGCACTTCCTGTCGAAGTTGCGCAATTTCGGCCTGATCGGTTCCTGCATAAACAGGTGATATCACCATTGCAACAGACACCGCCAATAGGCTTTTTTGTACCGTTAAAATAAATTTATCCATTGAAATCAATTTCCTTGTTCGCAGATCTCAAATACCTTTTAAGATCATTCTTTATTTGTGTTTTTTCCTTTGCCTGAATCGCAATTTCACAGCACATTTTTTATTTTAAAAATCAAAACCATTTGATTTATTTCGTTTTACCTCCTCTTTTTTAGGTCTTTCTATTATTTTAAAATGTCAAAACCAAGCAAAAGCCAAATTGCCTCAACACGACAATAGCAACTGATCCGCTTCATTTTTCTGTGCAATCAAGCCCTGATAGGTCAAGGTCTGGCTAAAAACATGGACATTGCCAAAACCTGCATGATCTAGCAGTTGCTGATAATCCTGTAAAGAGACCGTGAAAAAGTCCTGACCTAAACGATCCATCATCGCTTGGCTTTGTGCTTCACTCAGGCCGGCAGCCTGACATAACAACGGTAAGGCTTTCATTTGCAGAGAATCTTCACAACGCATCAAATCATAGGTCATTAAAATTCCATGACTTTTTAAGCGTTTCGCAATCTGGGAAAAGAAAGTAGGCTTGGATGCATGCGGAATAAAATGAGCCACGAGAATACAAAGTGCAGCGTCAAACACTGGCAGCTCGGATAAACAATTTGTCTCTCCATGTGCAAAGGTAACGCGTGCTTGCTGCCCCATCGCCTGAATCTGCGCTTGTGCCTTTTGCAGCATTGTTAAAGAAGAATCAACAGCCGTGAAAGTCCAGTCAGGATGCCTTTGCAATAAATACTCAAGTTCATAGCCTGTACCACAGCCAACAATCAGAATATGCGCATCACTGCTCAAATTTGCCTGTAAAATGGCATCAACTTGCTGATGCATCAACTCATAAGCTGGAATCAGTTGACGGATATGATCGTCGTAGCGCTCCACCACTTTCTGGCTGTTAAAATCTTTGGCCATTTCATCCCCTGTTTTTAATCGCCTGACACTCAGCAATCGCTAAAATACTGAGTGATCTAATCATCCCAATTTTAATCAAAGACTTCGGCTGTCAGGTTTAACTCCGCACGCATGATTTCCTGTAATTTAAACTTTTGCGCTTTGCCTGAAGCGGTCATTGGGAACTCAGCGAAGAATTTGACATAGCGTGGCACTTTATTATGTGAAATATGCTCTTTGCAGAAGTGACGTATCGCATCTTCATCGCATTGATGATGTTCATGCAAAATAATGCAAGCACAGAGTTCCTCACCATAACGGCTGTCTGGTAGACCAATCACCTGAACATCACAGATATCTGGATGGGTATATAAGAAATCTTCAATTTCTTTTGGAAAGAGATTTTCTCCACCACGAATCACCACATCTTTAATGCGGCCTTTGATTTTGATAAAGCCATCTTGATCCATTTCCGCAATATCGCCGGTATGCATCCAACCTGCTGCATCGATGACCTCTTTGGTTTTTTCAGGTTCATCCCAATAACCAGCCATCACCGAATAGCCACGCACACAGAGTTCACCCAGTACACCTTGAGGAACGATGTCACCCTCCAGATCGACAATTTTGACTTCCAAATGCGGATGGACATGCCCAACGGTACTCACGCGTTTATCAATCGAATCGTGAATATAACTTTGCACACTGACGGGCGAAGTTTCAGTCATACCATAGCAGATGGTGATTTCAGACATATGCATACGGTCTATGACACGCTGCATGATTTCACGAGGACATGGACTACCTGCCATGATGCCTGTGCGTAAGCTGGATAAATCGAACTCGGCAAATTGCTCATGCTCTAACATGGCAATAAACATGGTCGGAACACCATAAGACGCAGTACATTTTTCCTGATGGATGGTTTTTAAAGACTCAAGCGGATTAAAGACGGCGGCTGGATAAACCATGGTTGCACCATGTGTGATACAGGCTAGATTGCCCATCACCATGCCGAAGCAATGAAATAATGGCACAGAAATACAGACCCGATCTTTTGACGTTAAACCAATGCCTTCACCAACAAAATAACCATTATTGAGAATATTGTGGTGGGTCAGCATGGTTCCTTTCGGATTACCTGTGGTGCCAGAAGTAAATTGAATATTAATGGTTTCATCAAACTGCAAATGCTTGGCTAAAGCATGCAGCTGATCTAATTGCTGTTGTGTCGGTTGTTCGACCAGATCGCTAAAACGGTGAATACCAGTATGCTGCTGCTCATCAATTTTAATGACATATTTTAAATGCGGTAAACGCGCTGAATTGAGTAGCTTATCCGTACTCGAAGCCAGTTCAGGTGCAATCTTGCTTAGTAGTTCCTGATAATCTGTGGTCTTGAATTGTGCTGCAATCACCAGCCCTTTACAGGCAACCTTGTTCAGCACATATTCCAGTTCATGACTTTTATAAGCCGTGTTCAGATTGACCAGAATAATACCTGTTTTTGAGGCTGCAAACTGGGTCACAGTCCATTCCACACAGTTCGGAGACCAAATGGCTAAGCGATCCCCTTTTTTTAATCCTAGTTTCAACAAGCTACACGCAAAGGCATTGACCTCATCCTGCAATGCCTTATAGGTCAATCGTCTATTCTGATGCGCACTGACAATAGCCTCCTGTTCAGCATATTGCACACAGGCCTGATCAAATTTTTCTCCAATCGTCATCCCCAACAGGGGCTGCGAACTTGTTCCAGAGGCATAGCTTAACCGTTGTTGTTGCATTGAATCACTCTCCTTGATTCTTTGTAATTCTGTTCTTCAGTCATTTAATTATTGTGAGTACGACTACTTTTCCAACATCCTGTTGTGCAATTTTAATGATTGTGTTTGCCTTATTTCTTCTGCACTGCATCCACACAAAAGTCAGCAATCTGTTTGGAAAAATAGTTTTTATGCTGCTGATCAAACTTGGTATTTTGCGCTGGATCTAAGGGTTCAACCACCACATAAGTCATGGCACCCACCACACACAATGCTGCGGTATTGAGATCATCCAGAACAAACTCACCACTCGCATTTCCATCTGCAAGGATTTTCTTAATACTTTGTTTAATCAACTGTTTCACACGAAAACGCTCATGTTCAACTGTTGAATCAACCGGTTCAAACATGAGTGAATATGCAAGCTGAGGACTATTCAGCGCCCGTTTTACAAAGGTGGTTACTGCTTTATGTAATTTCTGTTTTGCCGATAAATTACTTTCAGTAATTGAATCAATCACCAATAGTTCGGTATTAATGGCCTCGGACAAAACCTCAATCAGTACCTGACTTTTATTATCAAAATAGCGATAGACCAGACCACTTGAAACGCCTGCTTGCTCTGCAATGGTTTGTATTTGTGCGTCTTTAAACCCTCCCTCCGAGATTAATTTTCTGGCTGAACTCAAAATCGCTTTGCGATTTTGTTCCATCCTCTCCTGCATCAAAGATGATCGTTTATAGCTCATGAATTTTATTCTCTACCAAATAAAATGAATTGTAAATCATTTTATGAATCACTATTCACTTTTTCAAAAAATCATTGTATGGTACTTCTTAAGCACATACAACAACGCTTTTTGGAACAACAAATATAACCAATGGGATGACAACACAATGAACCTACGTAGCTTGAATTTTGGTCTGGATGAAACGTTAATTGCACTACAAGATTCAGTTGCTGCATTTTGTGCAAAGGAGATTGCACCAATTGCTCAACAAGTTGATCAGGACAATCTATTCCCCGCGCATCTCTGGAAAAAATTTGGTGATATGGGCCTGCTCGGTCTTACCGTTTCTGAAGAATACGGCGGCACCAATTTAGGCTATCTGGCACATATCATCGTGCTACAGGAAATTTCACGTGCATCGGCATCTATCGGACTTTCTTATGGCGCGCACTCTAACTTGTGTATCAACCAGATTAACCGCAACGGTAGCCAACAGCAGAAGCAGAAGTATTTACCAAAACTGATTTCAGGTGACTTTGTCGGTGCTTTGGCGATGTCTGAACCGAATGCAGGTTCTGATGTGGTCAGCATGAAACTACGTGCTGAACAAAAAGGTGATCATTTTGTTCTCAATGGTTCAAAAATGTGGATCACCAATGGCGGTGATGCGGATGTATTGGTGGTGTATGCCAAAACTGATCCGCAAGCGGGTGCCAAAGGTATGACCGCCTTCCTGATTGAAAAAGATATGAAAGGCTTTAGTCATGGCAGCCATTTAGACAAACTCGGTATGCGTGGTTCAAATACTTATCCGCTATTTTTTGACAATGTCGAAGTGCCTGCCGAAAACGTGTTGGGGGGTGTCGGTAATGGTGCCAAAGTGCTGATGAGTGGTCTGGATTATGAGCGTGCGGTGCTCAGCGCTGGCCCACTCGGGATTATGGATGCTTGTCTGGATGTGGTTATTCCTTACCTACATGAACGTGAGCAATTCGGTCAGGCTTTGGGTGAATTCCAATTGATGCAAGGCAAACTTGCCGACATGTATTCAACCTGGTTGGCATGTAAAGCCCTCGTCTATGCCGTGGGTGCTGCCTGTGACAAAGCTGATCATGACCGCAGTTTACGTAAAGATGCGGCCAGTGCCATTTTATATGCTGCCGAAAAAGCCACATGGATGGCGGGTGAAACCATTCAAACCTTAGGCGGCAATGGTTATATCAATGAATACGCTGCGGGCCGTTTATGGCGTGATGCCAAACTTTATGAAATTGGTGCAGGAACGTCTGAAATTCGCCGCATGCTGATTGGCCGCGAACTGTTCAATGAAACCAAATAATAATGATAAATAAGGACGCAGTGTATGAACCAATTACAAAGCAAGATGAATGTTCGCAGTGAGGACTTCAAAACCAACCAGCAAGCCATGCAAACATTGGTCAGCGATCTCAAACAAGTGGCTCAAAAAGTAGCGTTAGGCGGTGGTGAAAATGCCCGTCAAAAGCATCTGGCGAGAGGCAAACTACTGCCACGCGATCGCATTGATCAATTGATTGATGTCGGTACTGCTTTTTTAGAAATTGGTCAATTGGCGGCCTATCAGGTGTATGAAGATGATATTCCAGCGGCAGGTGTGATTGCAGGGATTGGTCAAGTAAATGGTATAACCTGCATGATCGTTGCCAACGATGCAACCGTCAAAGGTGGCACTTATTATCCACTCACGGTGAAAAAGCATTTACGCGCACAGGAAATTGCTGAACAGAATCACTTGCCTTGTATCTATCTGGTGGATTCTGGGGGGGCGTTCTTACCGATGCAGGATGAAGTCTTCCCTGATCGTGATCACTTCGGACGTATTTTCTATAATCAGGCACGCATGTCGAGCCTAGGTATTGCCCAAATTGCTGTCGTGATGGGGAGCTGTACCGCAGGTGGTGCTTATGTGCCTGCCATGTCTGATGAAACCATTATTGTCCGTAATCAAGGGACGATTTTCTTAGGTGGCCCTCCTTTGGTAAAAGCTGCAACTGGCGAAGTTGTCAGTAGTGAAGACTTAGGTGGTGGCGATGTGCATACACGTCTTTCAGGTGTAGCTGACCATTTAGCCGAAAATGATGAACATGCAATTGCGATTGCACGAAACATTGTTGCGAACTTAAATAAAAAGCCAAACGACTTAAATAAACAAGTTGATGAACCATTGTTTGATGCATCGGAACTCTATGGCGTGGTGCCAAGTGATGCACGTAAACCTTTTGATGTTCGTGAAGTAATTGCACGTATTGTCGATGGTTCACGCTTTGATGAGTTTAAAGCACGCTTTGGTTCGACACTGATTACCGGTTTTGCTTCACTCTATGGGATGCCAGTCGGCATTATTGCCAATAACGGGATTTTATTTTCTGAGTCTGCACAAAAAGGTGCGCACTTTATTGAGCTATGCACGCAGCGCAATATTCCATTGTTATTCCTACAAAACATTACGGGCTTTATGGTTGGTCGCCAGTATGAAAATGAAGGGATCGCAAAAAACGGCGCTAAATTGGTGATGGCAGTTGCAACCGCAAATGTACCAAAACTCACCTTGATTATCGGGGGTTCGTTTGGTGCAGGTAACTACGGCATGTGTGGCCGTGCTTATTCACCACGCTTTTTATGGACATGGCCGAACTCTCGTATTTCAGTGATGGGCGGAGAACAAGCCGCAAGCGTACTCTCAACCTTAAAACGTGATCAGATTGAGCAAAAAGGTGCCGAGTGGTCAGCGCAACAAGAAGATGAATTTAAACAACCAATTCGTGAACAGTACGAGCGCCAAGGCCATCCATACTACGCTTCTGCCCGCCTTTGGGATGACGGCGTCATTGATCCAGCGCAAACTCGTCAGGTACTCGGTTTAAGTCTTGCCGCTGCGATGAATGCCCCAATCCAGCCAACCAAATTTGGCGTATTCCGCATGTAAGAGGTGTATATGAGCTATCAATTTTTACAACTCGAACAACAAGATCAGGTTGCCTATGTTTGGCTGAACCGCCCTGAACTGCACAATGCTTTTAATACGACAGTTATTGAAGAGCTGCATGCTTGCTTTAAGCAAATCAATACACGTGATGACATTCGTGTTGTGGTTTTAGCAGGTCGCGGCAAAAGCTTTTCGGCAGGTGCCGACCTGAACTGGATGAAACAGGCAGGTCAGGCATCTTCAGCAGAAAATGAAGCAGATGCATTAAAACTTGCACAAATGCTTGATGCACTTGCAACGCTTAAACAACCGACTATTGCTCGTGTGCATGGCATTGCCTTTGGTGGTGGTATGGGTTTGGCATCGGCATGTGATATTTGCATTGCCAGCACCGATGCTAAGTTTGCAACTTCTGAGGTTCGTTTAGGGCTTGCTCCTTCTACCATTAGTCCCTATGTGATTCGTGCGATTGGTGCAAGACAAGCCTCTCGTTACTTCTTAACTGCCGAGCGAATTTCAGCACGTGATGCCAAACAAATTGGCTTGGCTCACGAAGTAGCAGATGCTAAAGATTTAGACAGAAAAGTTCAAGAAATTATTGATGCACTCTTACTCGGCGGCCCGCATGCTCAAGCGGCATCAAAACAACTCATTCAAATGGTGAGCAACCAGACCATGAGCAATGACTTGCTGCAACAGACAGCACATCATATTGCTCAAGTTCGTCAAGGCAGCGAGGCAAAAGAAGGTCTGAGTGCCTTTTTAAATAAACAGCAGCCTGCTTGGGTTTCTAACTCGAATAACAACAATTAAGGACGATCATCATGTTTGAAAAGATTTTAATTGCGAACCGTGGCGAAATTGCTTGCCGTGTGATTCGCACAGCTAAAAAATTAGGGATTGCAACGGTTGCTGTTTACTCCGATGCAGATGCAAATGCACAACATGTCAAACTTGCCGATGAAGCGGTTTATATTGGTCAGTCCCCTGCAACACAAAGTTATTTACAAGCCGACCGCATTATTCAGGCAGCAATTGATACAGGCAGCCAAGCGGTGCATCCGGGCTACGGCTTCCTTTCAGAAAATGACCAATTCGCACTCGCTTGCCAACAGCACAACATTTGCTTTATTGGGCCGCCAGTGGATGCCATTTTAGCGATGGGCTTAAAAGCGACCTCGAAAGCGTTAATGGAAAAAGCAGGTGTTCCTTTAACACCGGGTTATCACGGAACCAACCAAGATGCCAACTTTTTAAAACAACAAGCAGATCAAATTGGCTATCCTGTATTAATTAAAGCCAGTGCTGGCGGCGGTGGTAAAGGCATGAGTCTGGTTGAACGCAGTGAAGATTTCCTGCATGCCTTAGCCTCGTGTAAGCGTGAAGCCAAGTCGAGCTTTGGTAATGATGATGTCTTGATTGAGCGTTATGTGATTCAACCTCGACATATTGAAGTGCAAGTGTTTGGTGACACGCATGGCAACTATGTGCATTTGTTTGAACGTGATTGTTCTGTACAACGCCGCCACCAAAAAGTGCTAGAAGAAGCCCCTGCTCCACAAATGCCAAGCGAAAAGCTTGATGCAATGCGTCAGGCTGCAATTGATGCTGCACGTGCGGTAAATTATGTTGGTGCAGGTACGGTTGAGTTTATTGTGGAACAAGACGGAACGGCGTATTTCATGGAAATGAATACCCGTTTACAAGTCGAGCACCCTGTCACCGAAATGATTACAGGTGAAGACTTGGTTGAATGGCAACTTCGTGTGGCTTATGGCGAACCTTTACCTAAACTACAAAACGAATTGCAGATTCACGGGCATGCGCTTGAAGCACGGATCTACGCCGAAGAACCTGAAAAAGGCTTTTTACCTGCCATCGGTAAAATTGACTATTTGCACTATCCAACTCAAAACCAATATGTACGTGTCGACAGCGGTATTGTTGAAGGTGATGAAATCACGACCTATTACGACCCAATGATTGCCAAACTGATCGTATGGGGTAAAAACCGTGAAGCTGCGCTTATTCAAATGCAGCATGCTTTAAGTCAATTCCATGTCGATGGCTTAGGCAACAATATTGCCTTTCTGGAAAAGATTGTTCGTAGCGAATCGTTTAAACAAGCCAAATTGGATACCAACCTGATTCAACGTGAACATGATTTTCTGTTTAACACACAACAGACAAAAACTGAGATTATTGTCGCAGCGGCATTTATTGAATTTCTCAGTAAACTTAATAACAATCGCTCAAGCCAAAAACAGCTTTGGCAGGCTCAACCACTTTGGCGTTTAAATATTGCTTATCAGCACAGTATTAAACTGAACTATTTAGATCAGAACATTAAAATTAAATTTGCCTCAAATCAAGATGGTTTCACCGCAGAATATAACGGACAAAGCTACCCGATTTCGGGCCAATTGATTGATACACACACCTCATCCATTCAAATTGGTGAGACTCAGCAAAAGCTGTCTTTTAACCAAAGTCAGCAAGGCATTACCTTGTTCCAAAATGGACAAAGCTACAAGTTTGCTTATATCCGCCAAGACTTTAATCAAGCAGATCACCAAGGCGACGAAGGCCACCTTAAAGCGCCAATGCCGGGTGTGGTCACGCAAGTACTGGTGAGCGCAAATCATAGCGTGAAGAAAGACGATATTTTAATGACGCTTGAAGCAATGAAAATGGAATACACCATTCGTGCCCCTAAAGACGGCTTGATTGTAGATTCCTATTTCCAAGTCGGTGATCAAGTCAAAGCTGGCGATGAGCTTGTGGAATTTCAGCCTGCACAGGAGGAAGTTGCATGAGTGAGTTTGTCAAAATCGTGGAGGTCGGTCCCAGAGACGGCCTCCAAAACGAAAAACAGGCTTTAACCGTCGAACAACGCTTAAACTTTATTAATGACCTGATTCATACAGGCCTAAAATCTATTGAAGTCGGTTCATGCGTTTCGGCAAAATGGGTGCCGCAAATGGCTCAAAGTGATGAGCTATTTAGGCAACTCCCCCAAACAACCGATGTGCAATTTAGCCTGCTCACGCCCAATATCAAAGGTTTTGAAACTGCTCAAGCGGTAGGATGCAAAGAAGTTGCGGTGTTTACTGCAGCTTCTGAAAGCTTTACACGTAAAAACATTAACTGCTCAATCGACGAAAGCTTTGAGAAGTTTAGCGATGTCATGGCCGCAGCCAAAGCACATAACATCCGTGTACGCGGTTATGTCTCTTGTATTGTCGATTGTCCTTATGAAGGCGCAATTGCCCCTGAACAAGTGGTGAAAGTTGTTAAACGGCTCTATGACATGGGCTGCTATGAAGTGTCTTTGGGTGAAACTATTGGCACAGCTACTCCAGATCGCGTTCAAAAGGTTTGGCAAGCCTGCCTTGCTGAACTCGACAGCAAGGTTTTGGCTGGGCATTTTCACAATACCTATGGCATGGCGATTGCCAATATTTATCAATCTTTACAGCAAGGCATTCGCATTTTTGACTCGTCTCTTGCGGGACTGGGTGGCTGCCCGTATGCCAAAGGCGCTTCTGGCAATGTTGCGACCGAAGATCTGTTCTATTTGCTATCACATATGGGCTTTGAAACTGGCATCGATTTAGAAAAGCTAATGCAAGCCAGCCAAAATATTAGCAATGTACTCAACCGAAAAAGCTTGTCGAATTATGCCAATGCCTATTGGCAAACAAAATGCGCTTAGCCATATATAGATTTGTATTCTCTTACTGTCAGGCAATATGCTTAATCAATTAAGTTTGATCAGAGCTCAACGTTCTCTCATTCTGCTCAAGAATTGGGACTAAATCCCTCATGTAATTTTTTAAATCTATTATTTATATCGGTATGAAATGCCTCTTTCTAAAGAAGCATTTTTTTAATTTTAATCCTTATTATTTTTGGTTCCTTTTCTACCACTCCTCAAACAATTTATAGAAAATAATCCGTATCTTGCTGTATTTTTGGAGAAATATGTTGCTCGACCCACTCCAGCCATGTCCTCGTTTTTACATCCACAAAATCCCTTGAAGGCAATAAGGTATACACCCCGATATCAGGAGAACGCCACGCTGGTAAAATACGGCGTAATCGACCTGTGCGAATTGCATCAATCGATGAAAAAGTTGGCAGTAAGGCAATGCCCATATCCTGTTGAACTACATCCAGTAACAACTCAGGCGTATCGGCAATGAGTGGGCCATTGATATCAATCTGATATGAACAGCTATTTTCACTGGTCAGATGCCATTGCGGGGTAATGGATGGATTGACCAAGCGTAAACAGGCGTGCTTCTGCAAATCATCCAGCGATTGAGGTTCACCATGCTTTTCCAGATAAGCAGGTGAAGCACATAACACCGAAAAAATCGTACCAATACGACGGGCTACAAATCTCGAATCCGCTAGAGATTCAGTCAAATAGAGACTTACATCAATGCCCTTACCTAAAAGATCGGGTACATTTTGTGAGGTTCGATATTCAACCGTCAAATCAGGATAGGTTTGACAGAACTCCGCCATCATCGGTGCAAGATAGTGATGACCAAAGCTGGCCATACTCAGTACCCGTAAACGTCCTTGCGGTTTTGTTGCCATGCCCATTGCCTGTGCTTCAGCTTCTTCCACCATGGCAAGCACCTGACGACACTGCTCGGCATAGGTCTCACCGATCTCGGTCAAGGCATGCTGTCGGGTTGATCGTTGTAGTAGTTTTGTACCTAAACGCCCTTCTAATTCGCTAATTAATCGCGAAACTTGCGCAGTTGTCAGTTCCATCTGTTCAGCGGCAGCCGTGAAACTCCCGCTATCAATCACTTTCAGGAAGGCATTCATTGCATGCAAGAGTCCACCATCAAGATTTTTGCGCATAACGTAAATATCTTTTTCTAAATTACGCATTGTTGCACCAGTTTGGATCAACCACAATGACATTAATGTACATACATTGATCAGGTCTTTTTTTATCCCGAACTGTTCAATCTTTTTAATTGTTATGTACTTACTCCAAATATTCAACCGGATGTTGAAAAAACAAGTAGTCAAAACTACGAGAATTCTAAGGAGATATAAATGAATATAGCGACAAAAGTTACTCCAAAAATGATCGCTACTAAAGATGTATCACTGGATGATAAATATATCAGTGATCACGGTTCAGCCTACATGACAGGCATTCAGGCACTCGTTCGGTTACCTCTAGCACAGACTCGCCGTGATGAATTGAACGGGTTGCATACAGCTGGCTTCATTTCAGGTTATCGCGGTTCCCCTGTAGGTAATTATGATAATTTCCTTTGGCAAATTGGAGGCATACTTAAAGATCATCATGTCGTCTTTCAACCCGGTATCAATGAAGATTTAGCAGCAACCGCAATCTGGGGCACCCAGCAAGCCAACCTTGCAGGCCAGGGAAAATATGATGGCGTCACCTCATGGTGGTATGGCAAAGGCCCAGGTGTAGACCGTTCAGGTGATGTGCTGCGTCATGCCAATCTTGCTGGAACTTCTGAACATGGCGGTGTGGTCGCTTTATTTGGTGATGATCACTCCTGTAAATCATCTACGGTTCCACACCAATCTGAACATGTCATGATTGGCTGCGGTCTTCCGATTTTCTATCCAACCTCAGTACAACATATTCTTGATCTGGGTGTGCATGCAGTTGCAATGTCCCGTTTTGCTGGGGTATGGACCTCAATGAAACTGGTCAGTGAAATTGTAGAAACTTCGGCTTCGGTCAATGTTGATTTAGATCGAGTCGTTCCCATAATTCCAGAAGATGTCGATTTCCCTGCTGATGGTGTCAATATTCGCTGGCCTGATCATGGCATTCAGCAAGAACAACGCCTGTATCAACATCGTTTACCTGCTGTACTGGCCTATGCACGTGCCAATCAGTTGAATCAGACCACTTGGCCTTGTGAAAATGCCCGCATCGGGATTGTTGCCAGTGGTAAAGGCTATCTCGATACCATTGAAGCTTTACGCATTTTAGGAATTGAGAATGAAACGGCTCAACAACTTGGGCTACGGGTTTATCAAGTTGGGTTGATCTGGCCTTTAGAACCGCAAGGTATTCGTGAATTTGCCGAAGGACTAAAAGAGCTGATTGTGGTTGAAGAGAAACGCCCTATTCTTGAATCACAGATCAAAGATGAACTGTATTCCCTGCCTGATGAGAAACGTCCACATGTCATTGGCAAAGCAATTCATGGTAAAGGTGAATGGAGTACCTCCATCGAGGAGGCACCGCTGATTGGTCATTATGAGTTCCAACCCGAACCGATTGCCAAAATGCTGGCAGCACGTTTTCTACAACTCGATTTACCAGAGAATTTAAGACAACAAATTCAGAATCGCATCGATTTATTGCAAAAAGCAGAACAAGAGTCACGCCGTGTGCTGGATCTGGCAGACCGCAAACCTTATTTCTGTAGCGGTTGTCCGCATAATACCTCCACCGTGGTGCCAGAAGGCAGTCGCGCCCTAGGCGGTATCGGTTGTCACTATATTGCGGTGTCACTGGATCGCGGAACGGAAACTTTCTCGCAAATGGGCGGTGAAGGCGTGAGCTGGGCGGGTGCATCGCACTTTACCAATGAAAAGCATATTTTTGCCAATCTCGGTGATGGAACCTACTTCCATTCAGGCTATTTGGCAATTCGACAAGCCATTGCAGCCAATATCAATATCACCTATAAAATCCTTTATAACGATGCAGTTGCCATGACTGGCGGACAACATGTCGATGGACATTTGAGTGTCGCACAACTGACTCGCCAGCTTGATGCGGAAGGGATTAAAAAACAGATCATCGTAACGGATGAACCAGCGTTGATTCATGCAGAAGAACACCTTGCGCCCAATGTAGAAATCCGCCACAGAAATGATTTGGACACCGTGCAACGTGAATTGCGTGAGATTTCTGGTGTCACCGCTTTAATTTATGTTCAGACCTGTGCCAGTGAAAAACGTCGTCGCCGTAAACGTGATGCTTACCCTGACCCTGCTGAACGCCTTTACATCAATAGTGATATCTGTGAAGGCTGTGGCGATTGCTCGAAAAAATCAAATTGTCTTTCAATTGAGCCAGTAGAAACGGCTTTGGGCACCAAACGTCAAATTAACCAAAGCAGCTGTAATAAAGACTTTACCTGTGTCGAAGGTTTCTGCCCAAGTTTTGTGACGGTACATACCCGTGATATGAAACGTCCAGCCAAGTTTGAGGGTTTTGCTACGGGTTGGCCTGAACGTCCGATTCTTCCTCAACTTGATACAACACCAAGCCGAATCATGGTCGGTGGTGTGGGTGGTACTGGTGTGGTCACCGTCGGCGCATTATTGGGAATGGCCGCGCATCTGGAAGGTAAAGCAGCACGCGTCATGGACATGGCAGGACTGGCTCAAAAAGGTGGTACAGTTTATTCCTATGTTCAATTGGCCTCAGATGACGAGCAAATTTCCGCAACTAAAATCCCTGCGGGTCAATGTGACCTTCTTATTGGTGCTGATGCAGTGGTGGCAGGCAGTAATGCAGCCTTGTCACGTTTAAAACCAAATGCAATGGTCATTGTCAATGAAGATGGCTCACCGACATCTGACTTTATTAATAAACGTGACTGGTTTGCGCCAATTACGGATTTGATCAATCGTCTTCGTGGTCATGTTGATCAAGGTAAACTGGTGTCTTTACCTGCTGCGCGTATTGCCACCCAGGTCTTGGGTGATGCCATCTTTGCCAATCAGATTTTGCTGGGAATGGCATGGCAATCTGGTCAGATTCCATTACTGCGCGAAAGTATTGAAAAAGCGATTCAACTGAATGGCACAGCAGTTGAAAAGAATCTTGAAGCTTTCCGCGTAGGTTGTCATCTTGCAAGCGATCCAGATCTGGCGAAGCGTCTACTCGACAGTCTGCCAAAACAGAATGCACCGCAAACGCTGCCAGAACTGATTCATGATCGTTCAGTCCGTTTGCAAGATTATTGGAATGATGCTTATGCTGATACATATAGAAATCTTGCAGAACAAGCGTCTAAAATGTTGCCTGAAGCGCTTGCAACCACAATCGCTACACAGCTGTATCGTGTAATGGCCTATAAAGATGAATATGAAGTTGCCCGCTTGCTGACAGGCGCAAGCTTTAAAAAATCAATCGAATCGCAATTCGGGCGTGGTGTGCGTTTATCCTACCACCTCGCACCACCGACACTGGGTACCAATGTACGTAAACGTATTTTTGGTTACTGGATGCGTTTCCCTATGATGCTACTTGCCCGCTTACAATGGCTGCGCGAAACCTTCCTTGATCCATTTGCACGTCAAGAAGAACGCCAACATGAACATGCATGGCGTGATCGTTACATTGGATTTGTGAAAGCACTTGTTGCAGCACCACAACAGTATGATTTGACAGTAGCTGCACAAATTGCCGAGCTTCCTGCAGAAGTACGCGGCTTTGGTCATGTCAAAATGCAGTCGATGCAAAGCGCAAATCAACGTTGGGATGAGCTATCTAAAGAACTCAGTAATAAAGGCTAATATCTTAAAATCAATCACCGACTGGGCATGTCAAATAACAAATGATAGGCTCAGTCAGTCGATTCACAATTAAAAGTTGGTAGGACTGACTAATGATTTGAACTGAGAATATTTATCCATTAATACCCCTTCAAAGTGTCCACCTGATTTAATAATGCTTGCCCTTGAATAACACGCTGATCATTTTCTAAAATTTGGTTCACCACAACCGACCAAGGTGCATGTGACGCAACATGTGGCGTGATCACCACTTTTTCATGTTGCCAAAGTGGATGATTTTCAACTAAGGGTTCTTTGCTAAAAACATCCAGAATCGCGCCACGTAAACGTCCAGAATCCAGATAATTTATTAAATCCTGCTCAACTAGGTGCTGACCACGACCACAATTGATGATACAGGCCTGTTCAGGAAGCTGATCGAATAAAGATTTTGATAAAATACCCTGATTATTTTCCGTAAGTGGCAATAAATTAATCAGAATTTCAGCCTGTCCCAAAAACATATCAAAATCTTCATCGCCTGCATAACAGCTCACATGTGCAATATTTTTCGGGCTACGAGACCAACCAGATACTTGATAGCCGAGCGCAGCAAATTGCTTGGCCATATATCCGCCCATTTGCCCCAAGCCCATAATTCCAATTTTCAATTCAGCATGTTCTCGTTGCGGATACTGCCGCCAACGTTGTTGCCGCTTTTGTACAAAAGCCTGATCAAAAAAACGTTGATAATATAAAACGCCCCATTGCAAATAATCGAACATTCCCTTTTGATGAAGCTGATCAACCACTCGGCATACTTTATATTGTGTACCAATTCGATCTAAATTGAGGTGTTCAACGCCCGCCGCCATCGAATGAATCAATTTTAATTCAGGCAACTTTTCTAAATGATCTAAATCTGGAAACCACGACACAGCAGTCGTTGCATAAATCGCCTGTTCGCTGTCGGCTAGGCAATAGGAGCCTTGTGGTGCGTATTGTAAAAAGGCATCTTCAAGCCATTTTTGAACTTTTGGTACAGTAGTGGAAATCACAATCATGCGCAGTATTCCTCACGCTGCTGTTCAATTAAAGACAAGGCCGCATTCCAGGCATTTAAAATAATCTGTTCCACACCTTTTGATTCGAACTGCTTGGTTGTATGTTCACATACCAGTTCGGAAGGAAAATGCAATTCTGCCCCACCTGCAAGTGCCTTAATTTGCGCCTGACATGCACGTTCTAAAAAATAAATTTCATGAAATGCACGCTGTACACTATCTCCTGTTGCCAACAATCCATGATTTCTTAAAATCATGACACGATGATCACCCAGATCCTGCACCAGTCGTGTCCTCTCTTCAGTCGATAGTGCGACACCTTCATATTCGTGATAACTGACTTTTTTATAAAATTTTAGTGCGTGTTGCGATATTGGCAACAAACCATGCTTCTGTGCTGAAACTGCAATTCCATCTGCGGTGTGAGTATGAATCACACAGTGAACGTCGGGACGAGCGGCATGCAATGCTGAATGAATAACAAAACCAGCAACATTCACCGTTTTACCTGCATCATAATGTTCTACGATATTGCCTTCACCATCAATTTTAACCAAATCAGAGGCTTTCATTTTTTCGAATGGAATACCGTAGTGATTAATCAGAAAATGCCCATTCTCATCTGGTACACGTAGGCTGATATGAGTATCAATAAGATCTGTCATCCGATAATAAGCAATTAACCGATATAAGGCTGCTAACTGACAGCGAGCATCCCATTCATTTACCGATACAATCTCTTTTAGACTCATGTTATATCCCTATTTGAAGTACTTTCGACCTAAAGTACTGTTTTCATTTTCCAGAACTAAATATTATTAATATCTAATACTTCTAGCTAAAGTCTGGTTTTCTCTTTTCCATAAAGGCAGCCACTCCTTCTTTATAATTATCCGATTGTCCTGCAATACGTTGAAATTCACGCTCCAGTTGCAATTGCTCAACAAAACTGTTGTCTGTTGCGCAGTTTAAAGCTTTTTTAATTAATGCAATCGAACTACTGGGCTGCTCAGCTAACTGTTCAGCCAATGTGGTAACACTCGCTTCGAAAAGTTCATCTTCATAAACCTCCCAAATCAATCCCCAATTCAAGGCTTTTTGAGCAGATAACTTATCACCCAACATGGTGAGCCCTTTTGCGCGGGCCAAACCGATCAAATGCGGTAAATTCCATGTGCCACCTGCATCAGGAATTAAACCAACTTTGCAAAAAGACTGTATAAATGAAGCAGACTGTTTCGCCACCACCAAATCACAAGCTAAAGCCAAATTGGCGCCTGCACCAGCAGCCACACCATTCACCGCAGCGATTACAGGTTTAGCCATGTCTGTAATTTTAAGTACCAGCGGATTATAGAATTTTTCTAAAGCCGCACCTGCATCATAATCTGGCGCAGCTATGACATCATGACTTCTTGATCTTAAATCCTGTCCAGCGCAAAAACCTTTACCTGCACCAGAAATCACAATAACTTTTACTTCTTTTGCAACCGCCCACAGGTCTAAAACTGCCGCAATTTCAAGGTGCATTTGTTCATTGAAACTATTCAGCACTTCTGGGCGATTAAGCGTCAAATAACCGACACGGTTGTGTTGACGAATCAAAATATGTTCAAAATCCATTTCTAGTTACTCTCTGAAAAAAATTTACAATCCGTGGACCAGACTCAGAATGAAAAAGCATCTTGATCAAGTTCCATCACTGACTCTGCTCCAGAAGCAATAGAAGCCGCATGTGCTTGTGTACGATGTAATAGCTTCTGAAAGAAGAACTTCGCTGTGCTGAGCTTGGCCTGATAGAATTTTTGTTCTTGCGTGCCATCAGCCAATTTTTCATGGGCAACTTGCGCCATACGTGCCCAGAGATAGGCGAATACCACATAGCTGGAAAAATACAGATAATCAACTGAAGCCGCACCAATTTCTTCAGGATTTTGCTTGGCTTTTTGTGCAACGTCTTCGGTAATAGATAACCACTGCTGCTTCAATTCAGCCAGTTTTTCCGTATAAGCAGACAATGCTGTATTTAACTGATTTGTCGCAATAAACTGCTCAATTAAATCGGTCATGTTTTTTAGCAGTTTTCTATCAGACTTCAGCACTTTGCGCGCCAGTAAATCTAAAGACTGAATTTCGGTCGTGCCTTCATATAAGGTGGATATCCTTGCATCACGTACAGTTTGCTCCATCCCGTGTTCAACAATAAAGCCATGCCCACCAAAGACCTGCACCCCATGCTTAGCGGACTCATTCCCCGATTCAGTTAAAAATGCTTTGGCTATTGGAGTTAAAAAGGCCAATAACTCATCCGAAATTTTCCGCTGCTCGGGATCATCTGAAGTCTCAACAATATCGACATGCTGAGCCAGAAAATAGGCTAATGCACGTCCACCTTCTGAAAATGCTTTTTGAGTCATTAACATGGAACGTACAGCAGGATGAACAATAATGGGGTCCGCATTTTTATCAGGACATTTTGCTCCAGATAAAGAACGCATTGCCAAGCGATCTTTTGCATAAGCTAAAGCACCTTGAAATGAAATCTCAGAGGCAGCGAGTCCTTGTACTGCGGTTCCAATACGTGCGGTGTTCATAAAGGTAAACATACAATTGAGCCCGCGATTTACAGGACCAATCAAATAACCTTTCGCACCATCAAAATTCAGTACGCAGGTGGCATTTCCATGAATACCCATTTTATGTTCAATCGCGCTACAGACGACTTTATTACGGTCTTCTAAATTACCATCATCATCCACATTAAATTTAGGCACAATAAATAAAGAAATACCTTTAGTCCCTGCGGGTGCCTGAGGCAAACGAGCTAAAACAATATGAATAATATTTTCAGAAAGATCGTGTTCACCCGCCGATATAAAAATCTTTTCCCCCGTAATGGAGTAGCTACCATCCGGATTTGGTTCTGCTTTTGTTCTAATTAATCCAAGGTCCGAACCCGCATGTGATTCGGTTAAACACATGGTTCCAGTCCAGACTCCGCTAATGAGTTTAGTCAAATACTGCTGTTTTTGTTGCTCAGTACCATGATGCTCAATGGTTCTCATTGCGCCATGAGACAAACCCGGATACATTGCCCACGCCCAATTAGAACCACATAACATTTCAGAAATAGCGATCCGCAACAATGTCGGTAAGCCTTGCCCACCATATTCTGGATCGGCCGTTAACGAGGTAAAACCTAACTCAGCATATTTTTGGTAGGCTTCTTTAAAACCTTTCGGCGTTGTGACTACGCCTTGATTTAAATGACATCCTTCCTGATCACCATTTTGGTTAATCGGTGCCAACTCATTTTCACAAAAATCTGCTGCTGCTTCTAAATATTGATCAATTAATTCTCGATTTACGCTTTCCTGATATTTGCTTAAACCTTGGTAGTTCTGTTCTGTTTGAAGCATTTCATGCAGCACAAATTGCATATCACGTAATGGAGCTTTATATAAAGGCATAGTTTTTCCCTTCCACGTTACTGCCTTCGTTAGGGGGCAGATATCGTTTTTTCCTTAAATGGACTTTTATTGTTTCAATCTCACCAAAATATCAAAAAATTTCTTATAGCAAAATATATTTCCACTGATTCAACAAAATTATCGTAAAATCTCTATAAAGAAAGACCATAAGCACATGTTTTAAAATAAAAATATACGTATTGTGGTTAGATTGCTTAATCATCCAAGGACGATTCATGGAAAGCCCGAAATACACAGGTCTTGAGTTTTTAACCGCTTTAAAAAATGGTGAAGTTTCTCCATCACCTATGGCTCACACCATACCGATG
>NZ_LRPD01000042.1:0-59242 GCF_001605865.1 Acinetobacter sp. NRRL B-65365
GCGATGAACCAACTAATGCAAAAAACTGATCTTGTTGATCAATACCAATCAGTATTTCATTACTTAAATTTAACAAGTCAAACGGTGATGCATTTTTTTTTGCCTCAACAGATATATTGAAATTCTCGAAAGTTTTCTTGATATCAAGTAAGGAATAATAAAAATCTTTAGAACTTTTAATCGTTTGTAAATAAATAGCAATACGGTCTACATCTATTTGTTGATTGTGTTTTGCAGTAATTGCGGAAGCAATAATAAAGGCGAGATTTGAACTATTTGACTCTATTGAGCCTACTTTAAGTTTAGAGATAGAACTCTGGATATTATCAGGTATATGTTGGACTGAAGCTGAGCACATATTTATTGACCTATAGACTGTGGTAGCTTGGGTTGTATTCAGCCCTGCTAATAATGATATAAAAACGATAAGTTTTTCTAATTTAATCGTCATATAAATGCTTGTATGCAATTTTTACTTAGCAAAACTTTAAGCTCCCATAGCAGTTTTTAATGCCTATTTGTCCAGAGTCAAGAGGATTAATAATTAACTCACGACCAACTAATCCTCCGAGTGCCTCCCCAAGTCCAACATCAATCCGCTGTTGTGTTTCGATATCAGTGAGAATAACTTTCGGTAAGGAAAGCCACCATCCAGGTTGAGCAGCTACAGTATTTTCGAAGCTACCCGAACTGATTTTTTGCCATTGGATAGCTTGCTTTTGTAAGGATAGTGAAGTGTCACTAGTAGGAATTGTTCCAGCTGCATCTTGGGCGAGTAAAATTTCATGGAAACCAGATAGAGGATAATCTTTTAATGTGGCATTACTTAGAGTTAAACCTAAAGGTAGATCTAAGATACCTAACACACTTAGTGGACCAGTTTTGGCGACTACATTATCCAACGTTGCAGTTGTAGAGCGGTTAAGAATAAGCAGTTTGTTATAATCATTAATGTGTGCTTCTGTATAGATCAATCCATTTTCAATCACTACATTCTTCAGAACAGTATTCGTAAGCGTTAAATTCAAATCACCAGATAAAGAGTTAATTCCTCCTGTGTCATCATCTAATGTTGTTAAATCTGTATTTGATCCCAATCCAAGTTTACCTAATATGCCTAATGCCCCAAGGCGAAAGCCAACAATTTCTCGAGTAGAAGCATTGTTGGGCGATTTTATAGCAAACTCGATAAAAGGATTAGTAATGACGGCATCTGATCCTGCATAGCTACCATTTACGGGAAGGACACCTGCTAAGCTAATATCTTCAATATCAATGTCACAACCCACTCCTTTAACTCCACCACAACCTAACTGTAAACGTTTAATATTTGCATTTAGCTCTATTTGTGCTTCCATTCCGAGACGATAAAAACCTACATCTGTATTTGGGTTGCCATTTTCATTAGCTGCAATATTGGTGAGATTAAATAATGCTTGGCCAGTTACACTAGCTAAACTTTTATCATTTAAGACATGGAGTTCGGCATTTACAAGAGAACTGACCAACATTAATGGTATTGTAAATAAGATAGCCTGTTTTATACTTCTAAGATTGTTCATACCAGTTCCTTGGCTTAAAGATTATTTTTCATAGGCTTAGTGTTTTTCTTGAAATTCTTCACTAAGCAATATGTGTATTAAGCAGCTCTACTGAACGAGAATTATGATTTGGTCTTTTATAAGACTTAAACAACAATGGAGACATAATGTGTTCAGTGTACACATTATGCTGGTGTTATGTGCGCGGTGTCAACATGCCTTTGAAGCAATCTGAAAATTTAAGTCAAAAAGCAAATTATCATCATGGAAATGTACGTGAAGAATTATTAAATGCAGGATTAGTTCATTTAGAAAATAATGATGCAGAAAGCCTCAGTTTTAGAGAAATGGCAAGGCAAATTGGCGTAAGTGCTAACGCGGTATATCGACATTTCGAAAGTAAAGACAGTTTTTTGGCCGCATTAGCAGCAAAAGGATTCCAACTTTTACAAGAAGAACAAAATCAGGCTATACAAAAGGCTGATACTCAAATTCAGGCATTAAAAATATTTGGTTTAACATATATAGATTTTGCAAAAAATCATCGGAACCTCTTTGCTTTAATGTTTAATCCGGACTTACAAAAAAATGAAATACCTGAGTTAAAAGAGGCTGCAGATAGTACATATGCTCGATTGCAAAGCTTAACAGCTTCAATTTTGGGTGTGAATGAAGATGTTACTCAAGTGGAAGTATTAGCGATGTTATGTTGCAGCCTTGTGCATGGCCTATCTCATCTTTTACTGGAAGGGCGCCTAGCTGAATCTGAAGAAAAAGCCAATAATTTAGTTTTATTAATTATGAATTATGCTACAGGTTTACTTGCTTCTTCGGCAGAAAAAAACTCTTAATTTATTTTATGTGTGAGGATGAAAAACCAGTCTAGATATTACTAGGCTGGTTTTTATTAATATTTAAAACAATTAATTTGAGCTTTCAACTAATTACTAACAATTTCAGGCTAAGCTTATCCAGCAGCGTGGTCATTGCCACCATGAGCCGCGATGAACATTTTAACAACCGCTCGACAATAGGTTTCGATTTCATGATTGTCCGTTGCTCGTGCTTCATCAAAATGCGCAATCATTAATAGATCACACCCTTTAAAAAGTGCGGCAAACATTCGAGCCGATTGAAAAGGATCAGGTACGTTCAAAGTTCCTTTTGTATGCAATTGAAGTAGTAGGGTTTCGATTTGGTCTATAACGTGGGTAGGGCCAGCTTCGTAATGGAGCTTGCTTAACGACTTTTGGTTTGTCTTATCGGCTACGATCATAGCCTCGACACTACGAACGTCTGGGCTTAATAACGTACGCAGTAGAGATGATCCCACCGCCATGAGTTGTTCTTCGGCCGAACCTTGGAGCCCTTCAAAAAGAGTTTGTGGTGCAAACTGTTGGCACCGATCTAATATTGCTGCGCTGAAAAGGGCCTCTTTATTTTCGAAATGTCGATAGATACTAAGCTTCGATATCTTTGCTTTCTGGGCAACTTTGTCCAATGTTGCTGCTTGAAAACCCAATTCGACAAAAAGTTCATACGCAGCATCCACTATCGTTTGAGCTAATGCTTGATTGACTGGCCGACCGCGTTGACTTCTTTTTTTTTCGCTCACAATAATTATAGTCCTTGACAGTATCTTAATTACTGAATTACGATACCATGAAGTATCCAAAATGTGCAAGCCAGTGATTAGATCTCAGCGATGTCTTTTAGACCTAGATCTCCTCCTGCATATCTAACGCCATAGTGTTCGATGGGGGCAGCACAGTGATGGGTGACTTTCTCTGCAATATCGAAGGGTATTAATTGCCTGTTACAACTAAATATCTGAGCAGGGTATTGAACTTCAAGATATCTGAGCAGGGTATTGAACTTCAAGCATCATCTAACTTCTTGATTTAAATTAGGAGCCTATCACTATGGATGACGTCATTATTATAGGAGGCAGCTTTGCTGGTCTTGCTGCTGCACTGCAACTGGGCCGTGCCCGTCGTAAGGTCACTGTTCTTGACACGGGGCTACCGCGCAATCGCTTCGCTGGTCATTCTCATGGACTGCTTGGACATGACCATAAACCACCGCTAGAAATCTTAGCTGAAGCACGTCGGCAGTTAGAACGCTATCCAACGATTCAGTTAGTCAATGCTCGGGCCGAAAGCATCTCTGGTTCTATCGATAACTTTTCTGTTCTGACTAGCGATGGCAAAACTATGGGCGCACGCCGCCTTATCTTAAGCTATGGTGTGGTCGATCAGATGCCTAATATTTCTGGTTTCGCTGAAAATTGGGGTGCATCTATTGTGCCTTGCCCTTATTGCGATGGTTTTGAAGTTGCTGAACAACATTGGGGACTCGTCTGGTCTGGTCCAAAGTCCCACAATTATGTACGTCTATATCATGATTGGACGAGTACATTAACAGTCTTCACCAATGGTCACGAGATTTCTGCTGATGTTCTCGCAGATCTCGAACGACGTAATGTAAATGTTGTAGAAGGTCAGATTACCGAAATTGCCCACAACGAAGGGCGCACAGTAACTGTAGGTCTTGATAACCATCAAAATATCATGGTTGATATTCTATTCGCACATCCAGACACTAAGCCGTCCGCAGGCTTACATGAATCATTGGGTCTTGCCACGATCAATACACCTTTCGGTATAGCTCTTAAAGTTGATGAACGTCGTGAAACCAGTATGCCTGGTATCTATGCCGCTGGTGATCTCGCTAATCCACTTATGGCCTCAGTTACCACAGCATCATCACAAGGCACAATCGCGGGTATCTCTGCTCAGCAGTCGATGTTGGTTTGAAAACACGGGTTCTTTTCTCATATCAGAGCGTACTACAGAATTTAGCCCAATCAGCCATTAGACCTTTACGTTTTTCTAGATAAGCTCCACGTAGGTAGGCAGCTTCTACCTCATCTGGTAATTTATGCGCAAGTACATGCTCACAGACCTCACGTGGATAATCTGTTTTGTCTGCTGACCAATCACGGAAAGTAGAACGAAAACCATGTGTTGTAATCACTCGGTTTTGTTTAGGGTCAATATAGCCTAAGCCATTTTCTTTTAGCTTCTGTTGGTGCATACGTTTGATCAATGTTGTCAATGACATATCCGATAGCATCTCACCAGTACGTGGTGCTGGGAAGATAAAATCGTGTGGCTGAGTATATTCTTGAATGGTCTTGAGGAAACTAAGGGCTTCTTGAGACAAAGGCACACGATGTTCTTTATCTGCTTTCATCCGTTCTTTAGGAATAATCCAAATTTTATTCTTAAAATCAATTTCCTGCCACTTAGCCCCAAAAATCTCACCAGAGCGGCAGGCAGTTAGAATTGCAAATTCCAGAGCCTTAGGCGAAATCCCTTTTTTCTGTCTCAAGTGCTGAATAAACTCAGCAACTTGTTCATAAGGTAAGGATGGGTGAGGGCGTGATTCCTGTTTTAAGTTACCTAAGATGGGCTCAAGGTTACCTTTCCAAACGGCTGGATTGTCTCCTTCAAAATATCCCATAGCTTTAGCATAATCAAAAATAGTTTCTATACGACCTCGAATACGTTTAGCTGTTTCATTCTTTTCAATCCAGATGGGTTTAAGCACTTCAGCAATATCGACTTTGGTAATCGTGCCAATACTAATATCACCTAACGTTGGATAGATATAAGTTTCTAGTGTTGATGACCACTGCCCAATATGCTTGTCATTTTTGAGTTCACGGGTTTTATTGGCAATCACAACTTTGGCACATTCACGGAATGTTTTGTTTCTTAACTGCTGGATACATAGCTTTTCAAGTTGTTCTTGTTTATGGGCAATTGGATCAATGCCACTTCGTATTTGTAATCTTAATTCAGTTGCTTTAGCGCGAGCTTCAGCTAAGGAAACTTCAGGATAGGGGCCAATGCCGATATCACGGCGATGAGGTTTTAACTTTCCATCCCTATCAAGACGTTTACCAACCACAGCACGCAAAATCCATACACGAGAATTACCTTCGACATTTAAGCAAAGACCGTCAACACCCCCTACAGAATGTCGTCCAGTCTCTTTGATTTTTGCTACACTGAGAGCAGATAGCTCTTTAGCTTTCTTTGGCATGATCTTTGATTTACCCCACAACCTACCCCTCTTAAAATACTAGAAATGGTTGGATTAGACAAGACGTGGTTAGACTGATAATATCTTAAGGTACTGAAAAGTATATTTTTATAAGAGTGGGTTGGACGGTATGAGACACTTGTTATACGGACACCGCTTCCGCCAAATATCTAAATAAGCCCTTGTTTCTACAAGGGCTTATTTTTTTTGTCTGCAAAAATCCTTCAATGTGATTCTTTTCAAATATCTCATAACCTTGGCATAACAAAAAAATGAGTTCCATTTCGTGTTCAAATCGATGTTCAGAGATATGTTTAATCCTGAAGATGTGCTGTTACAACATGTATAAATTGCTAGATTCTCCCATAAGATTGTTTCAGTATAGATCAAGGCATTCGACTTTACAGGACAATGATCATGGCAATAAGAAACCGCCGCTTTTTAAAATATCTTTCTGTTTTGGGTTTTGTAGCAAGCTCTGTCATTACAAGTGTGACGTTCGCCAGTTCGGAGCAGGCTTGGAAAAAGCATGATCAGGATATCAAATCGGCTTGTATAAAAGTCAGCCAGCTTAAAAATGCCAAGCCAGCGAGTAATGTTATGTTGTTTGATGATCGCGCTGGATATTCAGCACTTCTGATTCAAGGTCAATATCCGCAAGCGCACATGAAAAATAAAACGGGCCAAGAGCTTTGTTTGTGGAATAAGACCACCAAGAAGGCCTATTTATCAGAAGCAAATATGAAATTACGTTGATGGGGTTATCAAATACCTAGTGCTCTAAAAATAATAGGTTAATGTCTTTTAGTAAAATAAAGTCATACAATTTTAAGACTTTTAATCAACAGTTTATTTCTTTAATTTGAGTGTCACCGCTTCCAATAAATGTCTAGCTAAATATTTGTTATTACATAGGATTATTTTTATCTGAAATTTATACTTCAACTTAACCTATATAAAAACTTGAATTGAATTACATGGGATAGGACTAGAAAAGAATAAAGAGAAAAAGCTAATGGTCAGATTGAAATTCTACTCTCAACCTGAAGTCACTTATCCATGAGATTGAGCTCGTGTCCGTTTATAGAAAAGCGGTTTGATATGTTTTAAAACATAGTCGGAATGATTCAATAGCTTATATGAACCGTAAGGAAGATTCTGTGTCACTTTAGATGACTCACGATGGCGATCGTCTCACATTATGTTATGAGTAGGGCTAAATCCTAAATCCAATGAAGATATTAACAATTGCTCACATTGCGCGGGCTGTGTTAAATTGCCACCGTTTCAATATTGAAAAGCCTATTTTGAGAGTTGCTCTAGTCTTTGCCCTCATGGCAATGTTCCTGCAATCCGTTGTATTTATACAACCACTTTTACCAGAACAATATCGTATTGCGCTGGTCTGTGTCACCATTTCTGATGCTTTTTCCAATACCATAATTGCTGCTCAACAACATAGTTCCCATCATTTATCTGATCACTCTCATCAGCACCATATGATGAATGAAGATCAAAAAGTTCAGACTGTTCAAAGCACCCACCAGCATGAAGCTGGACATGAATGTCCATACTGTATGGTCTTTGCTAATTTAACTACAGGTCTGGACTTTAATCTTGATCAGGTACTTGACCGCCTTTTTGTGCGGATGTTGGCATTTGAATATCATTTTCAGCATATTTATTTTGCTTTACAGCGTTTATATCTACTTCCACAGGGTAGAGCGCCTCCTTTATTTGCCTAATTTCCAAAGTTTTTATATTTATGGACATTCCTGCAATGTCTTAGCGGAAATTTATGCTTTAAAGGAATTGAAATGTCTCAATTCGAGTTAAACCCATTCTTAAATGGGAACAGTTTTATTGTCTCAAATTATGTCGTACCACAGATAAAATTTATAAATGCTAGCTTTGCTTATCATTTGAGTATTACGTTATTAGTCTATGGAGTATCTGGTTCAACTGCGTTTGCTGCAGATGATTTACAACAAGCCCCTCAATTTTCAACAAACATTGTTGCAGCAGAAAATGAGTTGAGTGTAAATCCTAAAGTAGAGTTGTTACCCACCATAACGGTTACGGCTGAGAAACAGGATGAGAGGCATACTTCCTCGCAGGCGATCACACAATTTAATCACGACTTATTAGAAGTACCTTTTACCAAGTCTCATGTGTCGGGAGAGGATATTCAAAACCATAATGTTCAACGTATTAGTGATGCCTTGGCATTTGTAAATGGCGTGGTCTACCAAGACAGTTACGGTGGTGGTTTTTGGGATAATTATTCATTTCGAGGATTTAGTACTGACCCAAATATGGGAACGATCTATATGCGTAATGGTTTAAGTTCGGTGAGTGGGATCCATACTCCACGAGACATGATAAGTATTCAAGCAATTGATTTCTTAAAAGGGCCAATGGCTGCGATGTATGGGCAGGGCGCAATTGGCGGTATTATGAATATCACTACTAAACAACCTGAATGGCAGTCTAAAAGTACTTTAAGTTTAAGTGGCAGTACTTTAGATGAATATAGGTTCGCGTTTGATACAACCAATGCAATCAGTGATGATCTAGCCTATCGATTAGGTGCAGCTTATGAAAATAATAAGAGTTATAGAGATCATGTAGATAACCAGCACTATTATCTTGCACCACAATTGGCTTGGAAAATTTCAGAACAAACTCAATTGAATCTTGATACGGAGTTTACTGAATACCAAGGTGTTTTTGATCGTGGTATTCCAATGGTTGATGACAAGGTTGCGGTAAATAAAAAAACGTTCTTGGGAGAACCAAGTGATGGTGATATTAAAATTAAAGATCAGATGTACCAGTTACGTTTGAATCATGAGTTTGACGATAATTGGAATAATACGACTGCAATTACCTACAATCATGGGCAGCGTGAAGGTACATCAACTGAGATTGGTTCAATTGCAGAAGATGGCAGAACCGCAAATCGTTTCCGTCGAGCTCGTCAATTTGAGACGGAAACAACACATTTTCAGTCAATTTTACGAGGCAAGTTTAGTAGTGGCTCGCTTCAACATGAATTGGTAACCAATGTGGAAGCTGGGCATTATACGATTGATCAGACTCAGCTTCGGAATGCTGTCGGCACTAACAGCCCAATAGATATTTATGATCCGATTTACGGTGAAAATCTTTTGCCTTTGACCCGAATCACTAAAGACACTACGGAAACTCAGGATATGCTGGGACTGAACATTCAGGATCAGATTTTCTTGAATGATCAGTGGAATATATTATTGGGAGGTCGTTTTAATCGTTTAGAGCAGCGAATTGAAAACCATCAAACAGGAAAATCATCTCAACAGCTATTTATGCCATTTACACCAAGAGCTGCTATTAATTTTAAAGCGACAGAAAAGCTGTCTTTTTACAGTAACTGGGGGAAGGGCTTTGAACTAAACACGGGGTTGAATAAAGATAATGACCTCTATGAACCTGAAAAGACAACGAGCTGGGAAGTTGGGACAAAATATCAATTTCAACCGCAGAGTTGGTTTGGATTAACTTTTTTTGATTTAGATAAGCGCCATTTGCTCACCGAAGGTATTACAGATAGTTATGTTGATAATGGTCATGTGCAAAGCAAAGGCATTGAGCTTGAACTGCAACATCAATTTAATGATAACCTGCGGGTGAATGCAAATTATACCTATACGGATGCTTCTGTCATTGAAAGTGAAGTAGATGAAACTGGCTCCCGACTTAAAAATATTCCTAAACATACTGCAAATCTTAGTGCTGATTATCAAATGAATGTTTTTGGACGTAAGGCTGGATTAGTTGGAAACATTAACTATTACGGACAACGTAGCGCGAACTATATTGATAATGGAACAACTTTACCTGAATTTACGGTAGTGAATATTGGTGGCTATTTACAGATCCGTCCTGATCTGCGAGCCCAACTCAATATCGATAATCTTTTCGATAAGGATTATTACGTTGCGAGCTATACAAATTTCTGGGTACAGCCTGACGAACCATTGAAAGCGACCCTGCGCTTTGATTGGTCTTTCTGATTTTTTGAGTGAAATTAAACAGATTAAGTTGAACAGTGATGAAGAAAAGATTATTGAGTTCTTTCATTTTCGCCAGTGTAATGATGGGCTGTGGTCAGCATGATCAGGCGGTGAAGGATGAGAAAGCAAATTCGGAAGTTAAAAGAAATTTTGATGCCCAACTACAAAAATGGGTTGGGCATTATGAAGGCGCACTTCCATGTGCGGGATGTTCGGCATTTTGTGAAGGCTGTGACGGTATGAATGTAGATTTAAAAATTTATGCAGATCAGACTTTTCGGTTAGAGCGGACAAGTAATAGTGATCATAATAAACATGAGCTGTATGCCGGAAATTTTAGTTTCTTAGATAATGGGAAAGTAAAAATCCAATTACAAAGTGTGAAAGAGCGAAATCAGCTAATTTTAGGTCATGGTTATGTTGAAGTTTTAGAGACTAAGACGGGATTACCTTATCAGCTATTTGAAGATTTCCAACTGGATAAAATTGCCTAATAGAGTTGCTAGGCACTATTTTTAGTGCCTAGCCAACCAATTATAACAATCTGCATTGATACTGTTTAAGCATGATGAAAGCAATAGCCACGGCTATGCTGATTGCTAAGGTTGGCAAACAAATTAGAAGAATAACCAGAGACAGAAGAAGAAAAAGTCTCTGTTTTATGTTGCCGGCTCCCCAAAGTTGTAAGCTCTGATTTACGAAATTGGAGGTTGTCTGTTTTAAATTAAATGTACGGCTCCACAGCCAGAAAGCCAAAAGAATCAGAAAGCATAGAGCAAGTGCATAGATCATTAAGATCAATTGATTGACCCAACCAAATAAAACACCAATATGCGCATCAACACCCCAGCGTGTGAGTTTTGCCGCGATTGGAAAATCTTTAAAGTGTAAATGATCAATAACCTTATTATTTCTAAGATCAATAGCGATACTATCTGCTTCTGTAGGCCAACGACGACGTATTTCAGAAACTGTCCATGCTGTATTTATCGTTGTCGGTGGTTTTATTTGAAGTTCAGCACTGCGAATACCATTTTGTCTGGCAACCTGTAGCACTTGATCAAAATCTTCTGCTTTTATAAGTGGCTGATGGTTCATTTGACCCATATCGCTATGATGATGTGCATGACTATCAATCGAATGCGTACCCGAAAGAGAGCTAACGAGAGCTGGTGTTTGCCAATTCAAGGCTTGGCGAAGTATGCGGATATTTTCTCCTGTCCATTTAGACCAAGTTAGTCCTGTAATCGCAACAATGAGTAATAATGGGAGCAAGACTATTCCAATTGTGCTATGCCATTTTAAAACTTTATTGCGGATGGTCTTGCTCTGATTAAAATGTTTTCTACGCATATACCAATGATAAAGTCCTGACAGACTGAGAATGGCTAACCAACTTGCTGCAAGCTCACTATAGAGTCTTCCAATGTCACCCAGTAGTAAATTGCTGTGGAGTTGATCGATTAGCGTTCTTAAGGGGAGTACACCGCTCGTACCATAAACAGGTAGTTGCCCCATAACCTCTAATGTATACGGATTCACAAAAACTGCTTGGTTATTCAGTTTATTTTCTGGATCAGAATAAATAACTCGAGTGGTTTGATCCGATGTAGGTGCTGGACGTAGCTCAGTAATTCTTGCTGATTCTGCCATTACAGATTGAGCTGCAAGGACTTGCAGACTCAGTTGTTGTTGAGGGCGATTTTCACTGTGTACATACAACTGCTCCTTATAAATATATTGCTCTAATTGCGGACTGCTCACATACAGGAAGCCAGTAAATGCGGCAATAAAAATAAATGGCGCAACAAATATCCCTGCATATATATGGACTAAGCGGAATAGATTTCGCCAATAAGAAGGTTGTTGAGGCATGGCAATCAGAAGTTAATGATGAGCTATTGGGGGTGATGAAATTATAACTGTTTAGACCATATAGCACGACAGGGTAATGTTAATGCGTATTATAAGGTTGGCGATTATATTCGATGCTGACAATATGTTTACACTTTCATAAGTCTAATGGTTAAGGCTGTATCAGCTTAGCTAGCCTTAACGCATTCATTCAAACATTTTAAAATTTCCATTGCACTGCCAATGATGCATTCAATGGTTCACCAGGCTGTATCCACATCTCACTATAACTCGCCGTGTAATAGGTTTTGTCCAGAAGGTTATTCAGGTTGAACTGATAACGTATTTGTTCACTTGGCGCATAGTAAGCATTTAAATTAATTAATGTATATTCAGGAAGATTGAATCCGTTATCAGTGCTATGACCGCTACGTTTCCCAACATAAACAGCTGTTGCCCCAACGCCTACATTTGAGTTGTTAGATAGCATCCATTCATAGTTTGTACTGATTGAACCGCTATGTTTAGGAACGTTGCTTAGGCGTGAACCCTTAGCAAGTGTTTGATCTTTCTCAATCTGAGCATCTGTGTAACTATAATTGGCGCGAAGTGATAACTGGTCATTCAGTTGTGTTTCGACATCTAGCTCTATCCCTTGGCTAGAGACTTGTCCAGCGGTTATCTGGAAGTTGTTATCTATTGGGTCTGTTGTGAGCACATTTTCCTTATCCATTTTAAATAATGCAATACTGAGCAGACTTTGTGGGTTGAGTTGGTATTTACTGCCGATCTCATAACTTTGACCTTTTTCTGGGTCAAAGGTTTGATTATTGCGATCCATGCCACTATTAATTGCAAATGATTGGCTGTAATTGGCATAGACTGACCACGCATCACTCAAACGATAGTTCAAACCAAAACGTGGACTGGTTTGTTGTAAGTCTTTTTGATTTGAGGTCGTGGCAATCTTATTCACAAATTCTTGTGTGACATGATCAAAGCGTAGACCAAGTAAAACACTCCATTGATCATTTAAAAATATCTGATCTTGGACATTGAAGGCGAAGTATTTTTGTCGATCCTCAGTGTCAATAAATAGGGGAAGGTCTGGTAAATATTTTCCATATACAGGTTGGTAAATATCAATGGTGTTGGGTATATCTGAACTGTGATTACGCCGTAGCTGCAATTGGCGATATTTCATTTGTCCTGTTTCTGCGCTTAACAATATTTCATGTTTTGCCCAGTCTTGCTGGATCGTGCCTAACATTTCTGTTTGGAATAACACATCATCACTTTTATTATCCCGATAACGTCGCTGCCGCTCTAAAGTACGACCATCGCTTTGTATACGACGAGGTTCACTAGAAAAACCTTTTAACAAACTATCTTTCACACTCACAGCACTTTTGACCTTCCAATCGTCATTTAGCTCATGCGTGAGCCGAATTTGATAAAAATTATCAGTTTGTAAATGATCTCCATCGCTTGGTTCACCTGTATAGGTTTTTGGATTCATCACAATTTGCTTCTGATAAGCACTAATACCACGATCAAATAATCCTTCTACACGAGTGAATTCTGTGTCTAAGTCTAATTGAGTTCGATCGGATAACTTCCAGCTTAATTGCGGAGAAAAAAACCAGCGTGAATTACTCACATAGTCCCGAAAACTCTGATTATCTTCATGTGCAATAGCAAAACGATATGCTAATTGGTCATTAATGGGGGCGGTATGCTCAAAGCTAGCACGATATTTTTCTAGACTATTCGCTCGTAAATTGATTTCACTAGATGATTCCCATGCTGGCTTTTTCGTATTGATATTGAGTAAACCACCCGTTTCTCCTCGTCCATATAGTGCAGCCATTGGGCCTTTGAGAAACTCTAAAGATTCAATATTGACCATATCCCGAGACGCACTGAGACCCCGATTTACACTTAATCCATTTCGAATAATTTGCGGTCCGATATTCGGGTCAGTACTAAATCCACGAAATGAAAAATTATCCCAGAAGCCGCCACCATAATTGGTTTGACTGAACACGCCACTGACTTGATTTAAAGCGTCATCTATACGTTGTACATCTTGCTGTTTTAAAACTTCCTGAGAAAGAAAGCTACGACTAGAGGGGGTATCAAGTACATCATGCGTAAATTTCGTCGATGCAGATGTTGTTAAGACATCTTGATCTGTTTTTTGTGCTTGTATGACGATTGTTGGAAGGGATGTCGTCGAATCAGATGTTTGTGCCCAAACAAAGTTTGACAGTAATGAACATGAAGAGATTAGATAAAATTTGGAAAGCATAGTAAGCACATACAAATCAAATGTAATGTTATATTATTGCATTAAATTGTCTTTTGCATTTTATTTCTTAAATATTTCAGAAGATTGGAAGTGATTAGTTTTGATTGCTACTTTCCATCCTGAATTTGAAAAGAATTAAAGTTCAGATTGATGTAAAGAGGAAATTGTAGAACACAAAGCCATCGTACATATATCTTTATGTGGCTTTTGCTAGATATGTGAGGGCTTCCTCTACATAGCGTCAAGTGTAAAAATTCTGATAATGACATCTATGAAAGCGGTAAGAGAGAGTAACTCAAATCGTATTACCCATAAGCTGTAAAATTTCAAAGCAAAAGATTGAATAAACCATATAAACAATAATAATTATCATTTTGATTGTGTTTTATTTAACTTTTGTTAAAATTCACGTGCATTTTTAAGCAAATTTTAATATTAGTCTGATTTTAGGTGGGAAAATGGCCAAACACATAGCTCGACAATCTCTACTCGCAGTTTCAGTCCTAAGTAGTATGATGGCCTTTGCCCATGCTGCCGAAATGACAAATGAAGAGAGTAAACCACTCGATAAATCAGATGAAACTGTTAAATTAGAAACGATTGTTGTGACTGCGAGTGGATCTGGCGTTAATGTTAAAGATGCTCCAGCTTCAATTAGTGTAATTACCGCTGAAGAAATAGCAAAACGTCCTGTTTCTAGTATTGCGAACTTACTCGGTGAATTACCAGGGGCAGTGGGTGGCTATTCAAATGTTGGGCCAGGTTCAAAAATTGCATTTCGTGGTGCTCCTGACAAATATACTTTAATCCTAGTCGACGGTAAGCGAGTTGGTAACTCATCCTTGCTAGGTCATCGTCCTGATACAATTTCGCAAGATATTGACTGGATTTCTCCAGAAGTGATTGAGCGAATTGAGGTGGTACGAGGTTCAATGTCAACACTTTACGGCTCTGAAGCTGCGGGTGGCGTGATCAATATTATTACCAAGAAAATTCCCAATAAGCTTACGGGTTCATTAAGAACTGATTATAGCCAGCCTGATGGTAGCTATCGAGGTGATACCATTAATGTAGCTGCAAACATTGCAGGGCCAATTACGGATAATTTAGGTTTTAGACTTGGCGGCAACATCAAAAAAAGAAATGCCGATGAAGGTATTCAGAATGGTACTGGCGAGAATCAAGAGCAAAATATCTCGAGTCGTTTAAACTGGAAAATTTCTGATAACCAGGATTTTAATTTTGATCTAGGTTACGGCGTTGAGAAGAATCCACAGTTGAGTGAGGCTGAGCAAGCTGAATTAGGTACAGAACATTTTGGTGCTGACAAAATGGAGCACTACAATGTTGGTATTGGTCATGAAGGGCGTTTTGCTGATGGTTTAGTCACAAATGCAGACCTTTACTATAATCAATATGAAAATAAGACACCTGCATTTGCTGTAGACGGCGGTTCTAAAAGTAGTGAAACAGTTCTGGATCTAAAAGCCAATAAACCTTTAGATCTTTGGGGCCGTAAAAATGATCTGACCCTTGGTGCACAAGGAAAATATGAACAAGTCTCTAATGCATCAAACATCGGGAATCAATTGGTTCCTGATGAAAATGGCAATATCCAGACACCGGATAAGAATCCAGATGATTATTCTTGGTCCTTGTTTGCTGAAGACCAAATCCATCTACAAGATAATTTTATTTTAACTCTTGGCGGCCGTGTTGATGGCAGCAATGATTATGATCCTAACTTTAGTCCACGTATTTACGGGGTCTATCATCCAACAGATGCCTGGACTGTCAAAGGTGGTGTTTCGCGTAGTTTCAGAGCGCCGAATTTAAAAGAACGTTCAGGTTCATCTGGCACAAGTTCAATGGGCATGGGCTGTACCAGTTTAGCGCCTTATGGTTGGCAATCGGGACAATCATGCTACATGTTAGGTAATCCAGATCTTGATCCAGAAACCAGTACCAATTATGAAATTGGTTTTGGTTACGAAGAAGATGGGTATGGTGTTGATTTTACCTACTTCCTCAGTGATTACAAAGATATGATCGTAAATAACTACTACGGGCGAATTAACGGTATCTGGTATACACGTCAATCGAATGTTGAAAAGGCACGTACAAGTGGATTGGAACTGACTTATAAATTCCCATTGAATGATTATCTACGAGTGACGGGTAATGCCACTTATATGATAGAGTCAGAAAATAAAGCAACAGGTCAATCATTGGCTCAAGTTCCTGAATTTACTACCAACTTGGCGGTTTATTGGGATGTTACTGATCGTCTGAATACATTTGCTCGTGTACAATATCTCGGTAAACAAGCATTTACAGAGGCTGATCTTGTTGCAGGATCAGGCTCAGCAGGTAAAGAGTTATACTTCTCAAATGCCACAACAACGGGAGCCGTGGGTGTGAATTTTGATTATAGTGATTCACTCAGCTTGAGAGCGGGCGTTGAAAATATCGGTGGTGACAAAGTCAACAAGGGAAGTGTCGACTATGGTGATGCTCCACCAGCGACATATTACGTAGGTTTCACCACTCGATTCTAGATCGATATTTGAGTCATAAAACAGATCAGCTTATTTCAGTAATGGGCTGATCTATTTTTTGAATTATTAGATTATTCTGCTTAGGTAAATTGAATGAGTTCTTCGCAAGACGGTTATATTGTAGATGTACCTTATCCAACATTTGTACATAGACAAACGATGCCGTTGTGGCTGAATATGATTGTTCAATCAAAAGGCTTTTGTGCTCCTGATCTTGTAAAACCATATCGATATCTAGAACTTGGCTGTGCAATGGGAATTCATTTACACCTCACAGCTGCTGCAAATCCTCTGGGTCATTTTGTTGGTGTTGATTTTAACCAACAGCATTTGATGGTTGCACAAGAAGGTTTAGAAACGACCAGTATTGATAATATTGAATTTATTCACGCGGATTTTGAAAGCTTTTTAAATGCTGACATAGAGCCATTTGACTTTATTATAACGCATGGGGTCTGGTCTTGGATCTCACCTGAAAACCAGAATATTGTTGCGCAAATTGTTGATAAATTTTTAAAAAAAGACGGGGTTTTATACTGTAGCTATATGAGTCATCCTGGTGCCACTTCTTTGGTATCTATCCAGAAGTTGATGTTGGAAACGTCTAAGAATTTGCAAGGCGACTCAGCCACCAAAGCCGTACAAAGCCTGAATTTAGTTCGGCAAATTGGTGCAGCGAAGAGTGGATTATTTGAAAAAATTCCAGGTTTGAATCAAGAGTTATCTGAACTTGCCCAAGATAAGCCAAACTATATTGCCCATGATTTTTTATCAGAACATTGGCAACCTCAACATTCTGCCGATATGATCCAACGCTTTGGAAAGTTGGGACTTTCTTATATGGGGGGAGCTGGGATTATTGAAAACTTAGATAAGATCAGTTTGCCACCAGAAGTTCAAAAAGTGGTAAAAAGCTTACCCTTAATTACTTTACAAGAGACCGTTAAGGATATTGCACGCTATACCTTGCAGAGACAAGATATCTATGTAAAAAATAGAACTCAACTTAATCAACAACAGTTAGAAAACTATTATTCAACGGTGAAATTTGGACTATTACCTGCGGCTCCAGTTGGAAAGGATTTAAGTCTGGATGCCAAGCTCGGTAGAATAAAAGATGCCATCCAAATATTTGAAAAGATACTTAAGCTACTTAATAAACAGGCGCTTTCAACGCTTGAGTTGTCCAGCCTGCTCAAACAGAATCTATCTTTAAAACAGCTTATAGAAATTTTATTGGTTTTGATGTGGGCAGGTTATATTCATCCGTGTCAACACAACGAAATCCAGCCTAAGTTTGAGCAGTCTATGAATCAATGGCTATCGGATCAACAGTTGAATTGGGTATGTCTGGCAAAATATGGTACAGCGATTCAAATATAAGCAAATCATGATTTCTTACTGTTGATACGATTATGATAAATTTAATAGGCTCTTGTTATTGTAAGGGCTTATTTTTTGTCTGAATTTTCGCAATTTCAAGAAACAAGTCATCTTCTAATAACCAAAACAGTAGATTAGATGATCAACTTAGTCTGTTTTTCATAAGATTTGTGACTGTTAAAACGAGAATCAAAAAGCTTATTGTAGAATGTAGGGAAATGGATGGGCTTGGTTTATATTTCCTTTATTCATCTTGAATTAAAAACAACGGTTTCAACTTTTTGAAGGACACTTTATGTTTGTACTTGAGCCAAAGCATGTACATATGAATCTGCGTGCCAAGGATAAGGCAACAGCACTACAATGTTTAGTTAATATTCTGGTTGAAGATCAATTAACAACGGTTGAATATTTAACTGGCTTAGAGGCTCGTGAAGCACAGGGCGCAACCTATTTAGGGCAAGGAATCGCCATTCCTCATGGTACCCCTCAATCGCGTGAGTTTATTAAAGAAACAGGGATCCGACTTGCGCATTTTCCAGAAGGTGTGGTGTGGGACGGTGAACATAAAATTTATTTGGCTGTGGTAATTGCTGCAAAATCAGATGAGCATTTACAGGTTCTGCAAATTCTGACTCGTGCTTTAAATCACGATGTTAGTGTTCAGGTACAAACGGCAACCACGGCTGAGCAAATTATTGATATTTTGCAAGTTCGTCCAGATTCTTTGGTTTTGCACGAAAATTTAATCCAGACGCAGGCACATGTTGAAGATATTGATGATTTTTTCTGGGCAGCAACCAAGTTATTAAAACAACAAAAACTGGTGGAAGCGGGTTTCATTAGCCAGTTAGATCCTAAAAACCTGATTCAGATTCAGGATGCCATCTGGACGATTTCAGGAAAAAATTACGTTTCAGAAGCCGCCGTCAGTATTGTGAAATCCGATCAGATTTTAAATTTTGCACAGGGACAAATACAAACTCTAATTTGCATTGCCCAACATGAGCAACTGGATACCGTACAGTTGAATTATTTAATTGATCTTTTATTTCAGTCAAATATTCAACAGCAACTTCAATCTGAACAAAGTCGCCATGAAATCGCCAAGCTGATTGGTGCAGAAATTATTCCAGACTGGCCGTATCAACCTGTGGTGCTTGCCAATAAGCATGGTTTGCATGCTCGTCCTGCCACACAACTGGTCAATATCAGTAAAACATTTAAAGGCGACATTCAGGTTGCGGTGGATGGTGGAGCTTATGTATCTGCCAAAAGTCTGACCAAATTATTGGCTTTGGGCTGTCAATATGGACAGACCCTGACCTTTATTGCTGAGCCGAACACAGATGCCGTCGAAGGATTAACTGCGATTGTACAGGCCGTTAAAAATGGTTTGGGCGAAGAGGTTGAAGCGCTTGAGCAATCTGAAGCAGCTTCACTTGTTCAAGCAGAACCAGCATGGGAAGAAATTCTTGAGACCGATATACCTGCGCAGGGAACTGCTGCATCTTCGGGGCTTGCCTTTGGTCCAGCGCATGTGATTAAACCGAAAAAGTTTCAATATGAACGTTTTGGACACAACGTTAAAGCAGAAAAAGAAAAACTAGAAATCGCTCTTTATAGTGTCAAAAACAATATTCACCAACTGATTCTAAAAACCGAGATTGATGAGATCAGGCAGATCTTTAAGGCACATCTGGAAATGCTGGATGATCCAGATCTGATCCAGCAGATGCATCAGGGCTTAAATCAGAATCTAACGGCTGCTGCTGCATGGCATGACTATATTGAACAGGCCGCACAAACGCAGGCAGCGTTGAATGATCCGCTGTTGGCAGAACGTGCAGCCGATTTAAGAGATATTGGCGACAAGGTTTTAAGTGTGCTGTGTGATGAAGTCATGCAGCTTGAACCTGAGCAACCTTATATTCTGGTGATGCATGATCTTGGGCCCGGGGATGTGGCACGTTTAGACAAAGACCGCGTTGCTGGGATATTAACAGCGGTTGGTGGTGCATCGGCACATAGTGCGATTGTGGCACGTGCATTGGGAATTCCTGCTGTAGTCGGTGCGGGTGAGCAGATTCTAAATATTGAGGCACAAACCACGGTATTGATTAACGGGGATACAGGCGCAATTGATATTGATCCAACGCCTGAGCAGATCGAACAAGCGATTCGCGAGCGTGAGCAACAGAAACAGCGACGTCAGGAAGCGGAGCGCCATTGTCAGGAAGCAGCCGTCACCGTAGATCAGCATCAGGTCGAGATTGCAGCCAATATTGGTAAGATTCTGGATACTGCAAAAGCTGTCGATCACGGTGCAGAAGCGATTGGTTTATTGCGGACCGAACTGGTGTTTATGGCCCATCGTCAGGCACCGAATGAAATTACACAGGAAAAAGAATACCGTCATGTGCTGGATACCCTTGCAGGGCGTCCATTGGTGGTACGGACACTGGATGTTGGTGGTGATAAACCTCTACCTTATTTGCCGATTGCTGCTGAAGAAAACCCATTCCTTGGCTTACGCGGGATTCGACTGACCTTACGGAAACCGCAGCTATTGCGTCAACAATTGATTGCTCTAGTAAAAGCAGCGGATGGTCGTGCTTTACGGATAATGTTCCCAATGGTTGGGCGAATTGAAGAATGGCGGGCAGCCAAACATATTCTGGATGAGGTTTTAGCGGAATATCCATGTGAAAATCTTCAAGTGGGAATCATGATTGAGGTGCCTTCAGCGGCTTTACTGGCTCCATTATTGGCCAAAGAAGTGGATTTCTTTAGTATTGGCACCAATGATTTAACTCAATATACGCTGGCAATTGACCGTGGCCATCCCGTATTGTCTGCCGAAGCCGATGGTTTGCATCCAAGTATTTTATTATTGATTGATCAAGCTGTTCGGGCTGCGCATGCCCATCAGAAATGGGTAGGCGTGTGTGGAGAACTTGCCGCTGATCCCAAGGCTGTCCCGATCTTACTGGGATTGGGCGTCGATGAACTGAGTATGTCGTCATCCAGCATTCCATTGGTGAAAGCACAAATTCGTACTTTGAATTATCAGAATTGCCAGCAGCTTGCTCAACGCGCTTTACAGTGTGAAAGTGCCACAGCAGTCCGTGATTTGGTGGAGTTGAAGCATGGCTAAAATTTTAACAATTACTCTAAATCCAGCAATTGATGTCACGCTTGAGCTGGATGAGTTGCGCTTGGGTGAGGTCAATCGCCAGCAACAGGTGCAATACCATGCAGCAGGTAAGGGACTGAATGTTGCACAAGTACTGCATGATCTTGGACATGACCTGATTGTGTCAGGATTTTTGGGAAAGCAGAATCGAGCCTTATTTGATCAGCACTTTCAAGCGATGCAGTTTGATAATCAATTTGTCTATGTTGAGGGTGAAACCCGCCAGAATATCAAGATTGCAGAACTGTCTGGACGAATGACCGATATTAATGCGAAAGGTTTTCTGGTGTCTGAACATGACAAACAGGCCTTCTTTGCGCGTATTCAGGCATGTTGCCAAAACGTTGATTATGTGGTGATTGCTGGGAGTCTTGCGCAGGGTTTTAGCATAGATGATTTCAAGTATCTGATCTCTATCTTACACAAACAGCAAAAGCACGTTGCAATTGATAGCAGCGGACAGGCGCTGGTTGCTGCGATTGAAATGAATCCATGGATGATTAAACCGAATACGGATGAGTTACAGGAAAGTTTTGGTGAGTCTGTAGAACAGTTTTCACAGCAAGTTGCCTTGTTCCAGCGCTTAAATTGTCATATTGAACATATTGTCATTTCGATGGGCGAAGCAGGTGTCAACTGGATCAATCCAGCACTGGCGTTACATGCCAGCCCACCTAAAGTCACCGTAAAAAGTACTGTGGGTGCTGGCGATTCATTACTGGCGGGCATGGTGCATGGTCTGGTAAGTGAAATGACGCCTGAGCAAACCTTAAAAACTGCTACGGCAATTGCCAGTCATGCGGTGAGTCAAATCGGCTTTCGTGTGCCTGGACCTGAGCGATTGGAAGCGCTAAAACAACAAACCATGATCAACACTCTGGATAAGTCTGATGCAAACAATTAAATCTCTTTTATTTGTGATCAATTCGCAACAGTATGTCAATGCGTTGATTCTGGCAAAAAAACTGGCGCAGATTGCGCAACAGCAAGGCTATGACAGCGCGATCATTTCTGTGCAGGATGAGCTTCCTGAACAAGATTTTGATACGGCTGTGTTTATTGGACAGACACCATCACAACTTGAAGCTTTCAATGATTATGCTGTTGCAACCATTTCACTCCAGCAAGCGATGGATAATGCCGAGCAGTCTTTGCAGGATGCTTTGAGTAATACCAAGACAGTTGCACAATTGGCAACACAACCCAACGATCAGCGACAAGCACAGAATTTTGTTGCGGTGACAGCTTGTCCTACGGGTGTGGCACATACCTTTATGGCTGCGGAAGCATTACAGCAGGGTGCAGCCAAATTGGGTTATCGCATTCAGGTCGAAACGCAAGGTTCAGTCGGTGCTAAAAATATCCTGACCGATGAGGCGATTGCTGCTGCGGACATTGTGATTTTAGCCACGGATATTGAGGTCAATACAGATCGCTTTGTCGGAAAACGTGTCTATCGTTGCGGGACAGGCTTTGCACTGAAACAAACCGATAAGGCTTTTGCAGAAGCAATGACGGAAGCCAAGGTCTTAGAATCGTCTAAACAAAATAGTCAAAAGACCAATCAAGACGCCGATAAAGAAAAAACAGGTGTCTATAAGCATCTTTTAACTGGCGTGTCGTTTATGTTGCCAATGGTGGTGGCGGGTGGTTTGCTCATCGCGCTATCCCTTTGTTTTGGACTGAATGCGGCTGAGGAGGCTGGAAGTCTAGCCGCTGTGTTAAAGCAAATTGGTGCGGCTGCCTTTAGTTTGATGGTGCCAATGCTGGCTGGCTATATTGCATATTCAATCGCTGACCGTCCAGGCTTAGCACCGGGTCTGGTTGGTGGCCTCATCGCAACTCAATTAAATGCGGGCTTCTTAGGCGGGATCGTTGCTGGCTTTTTAGCGGGTTATATCGCTTTATTCCTTGCCAAAAAAATCAAGCTTCCAACCAGTCTGGAAGCCTTGAAGCCGATTTTAATTGTGCCCTTGTTGGGAACATTATCGGTCGGTCTGATCATGTTCTACATCGTGGGACATCCTGTCGCGCAAATTTTTGAGATGATGAAAGATTTTCTCAACAATATGGGAACCACCAATGCCGTGCTGATGGGGATCGTACTGGCTTCAATGATGTGTATTGATTTAGGTGGCCCGATTAACAAAGCTGCTTATGCTTTTACAGTCGGTTTGTTGACCACCAATACCTATATGCCGATGGCTGCGACCATGGCTGGGGGAATGGTGCCTGCGATTGGGATGGCAATTGCAACTTTATTGGCTAAACAAAAGTTCAACCAAAGTGAGCGAGATGCAGGTAAGGCTGCCTTTGTGCTGGGGCTATGCTTTATTTCTGAAGGGGCGATTCCATTTGCTGCCAAAGATCCGATTCGGGTCATTCCAGCTTGTATTGCAGGTGGGGCAGTGACTGGTGCATTGGTTGCATTGTTCCATTGTGAGTTGGTGACACCGCATGGTGGGATCTTTGTGTTGCTGATTCCAAATGCGATTAGTCATGCTTGGCTTTATCTTGCAGCCATTGCGATTGGTAGCTGTATTACAGGTGTAATTTATGCGTTACTAAAACGCCGTGAAGTGGTTGAGGTACAGGCTGCCTAGGTTTTAGTTCCTATCTGTTAAAATATATAAGGTAGATTGTTGGGCACAATGATCTACCTTTTTATTAAGAATTGCATTCTATTTGTAAGATAAAGCGCTTTAGAAAAGCCAAATGAAGCGCACTTAACTTGGCTAAAAACATATTTACTTTAAGTTTTGATTAAAGAAACGAGTCATCTTATCAAACGGAATCATGTCAACACGGTCATACAGGTCAACATGATTGGCATTTGGAACTATATAGAGTTCTTTCGGTTGTGCTGCTGCTTCATACGCTGTTTCACTAAAGTAACGTGAATGGGCTTTTTCACCATGAATAAAAAGAATAGGGCGCGGTGAGATTTCTTTTATATACGTTAAAATGGGCATATTCATAAATGAAATTGGTGTCGTCACTGACCAAGCATTGCCAGAGTTGACTGCACGAGGATGATAGCCACGAGGCGTCATATAGTAGTCATGATAATCGACTAGGAATTGTGCCTCGCCACCTTTTAATACATTATAAGGTGATTGATAGGCAGGCTCGCCATTTTTTGCATCGATCCAACGTTGAGCATTGAGTTGTTCTAGGGTTTTGTTACGCTGTTCAGGTGTGACACTGTCATTATATCCTTTAGACATCACTCGGGTCATATCGTACATCGTGCTTGTAACAACGGCTTTGACACGTTTATCTACCGCAGTCGCATTGAGTGCCATACCGCCCCAACCACAGATTCCGATCATTCCAATGCGGTTTTGGTCAACGTTGGGTTGCAGTCCGATAAAGTCTACCGCTGCACTAAAATCTTCGGTATTGATATCTGGTGAAGCAATATTGCGTGGCTCACCACCACTTTCACCTGTATACGATGGATCAAATGCAAGCGTAATAAAACCACGTTCCGCCATTGTTTGTGCATAGAGCCCAGAAGATTGTTCTTTTACAGCTCCAAATGGACCACCAACCACGATCGCTGGAAGTTTAGCTTTAGCATGTTTAGGGATATACAGATCAGCAGCGAGAGTAATGCCATAACGGTTTTTAAAGGTCACTTTCTGATGTTCGACTTTGTTACTTTGCACAAAAGTCTTGTCCCATTTGGTGGTGAGTTTTAACTCCTCATTGGCCAATGCACCTTGGTTCATAGCTAACGCTCCAATACTCAGGCTAAGAATAGCAAAAGTTTTTTTTAGAAAACGGTGTGGTGTTGCAGGTGCTTCAGAAGACATAGGGTTCATTCCTGTTATTTTGAATCAATTGAGATCGTGACCTTAAAGGGCTTATTGTCTGAAAATGCTTTTGGCAAAGTATTGAATTTGCCCAGATAAATGAGGTTGTTGGCAACACCATCGAAGTCTTTGTAAAAGATAGCGAGATTGCCCCAAGGGGCGTAATAGGCAATATCGCCAGTCTTGGCTGGATGTCCCTTTGGAGCTCCCTGTGAGGTCAGTTTTTCAGGCAGATAGGCAATTTTTTCTGCTGCTGCGTAATCAGTCAGTTCTAAACTAAGAGGAAGCTGTCTAATAAAGTCCTGTGTAGTCGGTGAATCTTTTAAGCGAACAAATACTGGCTGAGCTGAGCCTTCGATATCAAAACGAATATTCATACTGGAAACCTTTTGTGAAGCAGATTGTTCTGCATGGGTTTTTGCTTGTGTAGATGCAGTGATCCCAAGTGTCAGGACAAGCAGAGCAACGCCACCAATAACCGGAAAGTCAGGTTTAATTTCTTGCATCATGTTGTTTTCCCAATCAGGTAGCAGTTAACGTTTTAAACGTCAGCATGAACTTAACTTGTCTGCTGAAATGATTTGTTCATCAGTATAAAGGCGAAGATGGCCAAGGATTAGCCCCTAAAAATGGTATAGTCCTATGAATCTCATTCATAAATTCAGGGTTAAAATAATTTTTATTCTGAAGAAATTGCTTTATTGAATCCTAATTGATGAATTAGGCTCATAACTCTATTCGTGGAAAGGTACTTATTCAGGTGATGCGGTATCTTTATCATGGCTGTCTGATTTTTATAGAGAGAGCCTATGACATCTCAATCTTCCGAGATAGAGCAGCAGCCCGCATACTGGAGTGGCGTAGTTGCCATGACCTTGTGTGTATTTGCATTGATCGCCTCCGAATTTATGCCTGTCAGTTTATTAACACCGATTGCCAAAGATTTAAGTGTTACGGAAGGCTTAGCTGGATATGGTATTGCGATTTCAGGTGCATTTGCGGTTATCACCAGTCTATCGATTTCACGTCTAGCAGGCAGCATCAATCGTAAAACCTTGCTGCTTGCCTTGACTGCATTAATGGCAGTTTCAGGAGCGGTGGTTGCACTTGCTCCCAATTATTGGTTCTACATGTTTGGTCGGGCGTTGATTGGTGTAGTTGTGGGGGGCTTCTGGTCAATGTCAGCAGCAACGGCGATTCGTCTTGTACCGAACAGCCAAGTGCCGAGAGCCTTGGCAATTTTTAACAGTGGTAATGCCTTGGCAACGGTAGTGGCACCACCTCTGGGAAGCTATTTGGGGGCAATGATTGGCTGGCGTGGCGCTTTCTTTTGTTTGGTGCCTGTTGCGATACTTGCTTTTATCTGGCAATGGATCAGCCTTCCCTCATTAAAAAACAAAGCTTCTACTTCCAGCTCATCAGCAGGGATACTTCATCTGTTGCAGCAACCTATTGTCTTGGTTGGCATGTTAGCAACGGGTCTACTGTTTATGGGACAGTTCTCGCTGTATACCTATATCCGTCCATTTCTGGAAACGGTGACGCAGACCAGTGTATCTACATTATCTTTTACTCTGTTTGTGATTGGGGTCATGGGCTTTGTCGGTACGCTGTTAATCGGCTTTGCATTAAAACGTCATTTCTATGGAACTTTAATTGCTATTCCACTTCTCATGGCAGCCATTGCTTTCACATTAATTGGCTTTGGAACATGGACCGTTTTGGTCATCGTGATGCTAGGGCTATGGGGCCTGCTTGGAACATCCGCACCTGTGGGATGGTGGAGCTGGATTGCCCAGACTTTCCCGAATAATGCAGAAGCAGGCGGGGGCTTATTTGTCGCCATTGTTCAGCTATGTATCGCATTGGGTTCAACTGTTGGTGGTCTATTCTTTGATCATAGTGGCTATCAGACAACTTTTGCGATGAGTGCAATTCTTTTAATTATTTCTGCTGCTTTAACACTTTGGGTTTCACGCTTGAAAGTGGCATAACAATTGATATCTTAAGGAATTATTTATGCAATATACATATTTAGGACGTACAGGTTTACAAGTCAGCCGTATTACACTGGGTACAATGAATTTCGGAGAGTTAACTGATCAAGCCACCAGTTTTAAAATCATGGATGAGGCGATAGAGAAAGGAATTAATTTCTTTGATACTGCAGATGTGTATGGTGGGCCACAATCACCCGATATGGAAAAGGGTTTTGGGACATCAGAGGAAATTATTGGTCGCTGGTTAGCTCAAGGCGGGCGTAGAGATAAAATTGTTTTGGCAACCAAAGCGTATCAACCGATGGATACAGGCCCAAATGATCGAAGATTATCTGCGTATCACATCAAACGTGCTTGTGAAGCCAGTTTGAAGCGTTTAAAAACAGATCATATTGATCTCTATCAAATGCATCATATTGACCGGAATACACCATGGGAAGAAATCTGGCAGGCCATGGAACAGTTGATCCGTGAGGGTAAAATTACCTATGTGGGTAGTAGTAATTTCGCTGGTTGGGACATCGCCACTGCTCAATGTATGGCCAATGCTCGTCATCAGCTCGGTTTAGTATCAGAGCAAAGTCTGTATAACCTGACCCAACGTAGTATTGAACTGGAAGTGATCCCGGCAATACGTCATTTTGGTATTGGTTTAGTTCCGTGGAGTCCGATAGGTATGGGCACATTAGGTGGGGTTTTTGATGAGCTTCCACAAGGTAGTCGTAGAGCAACCCCAGCATTACAACAGCGGATCCAAGCACTTCGCCCACAACTTGAAGCTTATGAAGTTCTGTGTGCTGAACTAGGCCAAAGCCCTGCATTGGTCGCTTTGGCTTGGTTATTACATCAACCTGCTGTGACTTCCGTGATTAGTGGCGTTCGTACCGTAGAGCAGTTACAGGAAAATATCAAAGCATTGGATATACAGCTTTCAGTAGAAACAATGGCAAAACTTGATGAGATCTGGCCGCCTTGTGGAGAAGCACCGCAGGCCTATGCTTGGTAACAATTGCCCTGTTAGATACTGGTCTAACGGGGCATTTTTTATTTTAATGGACATGATTCATAAGCAAAAGAACAGAAGGTCTGTGTGTAAAAATTAATAGAGTTATGCGTGTATTTTATGAATAATAGATTCCATATAAAGTCCAGAATGAGTGGACGATACATATACTGAAAAAATGAATTTGATGAGGAAACAGCCTTGATTAGCAGAGAAAATTATAACGATTTACATGCTTTTCTAATGGTAACAAGAGAAGGAAGCTTTACCAAGGCGGCGGGCAAACTTGGGGTTTCCCAATCTGCCCTGAGTCATACGATTCGGGGTTTAGAGGAGCGATTGGGAATATTATTGTTAAACAGGACGACACGGAGTGTTTCACCCACAGAAGCTGGGGAACGTTTAAGACAAACCATTAGTGCCAGCTTTGACCAGATTGACAATGAACTGACATTACTCAATACGTTTCGGGATACGCCCGCAGGTAGAGTGAGAATCAATGCTAGCAGCCACGCTATACAACATATCTTGATTCCAAAACTGGCAAAAATTGCGCATCTTTATCCAGATGTTGAAGTAGAGTTCAGTGCCAATAATGGGATGGTCGATATTGTGGCGGAGCACTTTGATGCTGGAGTGAGATTTGGTAGTCGTGTCGCTGATGGTATGGTGGCCGTTCGTATTGGCGAAGATGTTAAAATGGCTGTGGTTGCAACACCTGAATATTTCCAGCAACATGGAATGCCTCAAACCCCAAAAGATCTAGACCAGCATCAATGTATTGGTTTTAGATTAATGACCCAAGGTGGAATCTACGCTTGGGAATTTGAAAAAGAAAAACAGGAATTTAAAGTTAAGATTAATCCGCAATGGGTATTTAATGAAAGTTTTGATATTGCCCAAGCTGTGAAGGCGGGTATGGGACTGGCCTATATTCCAAAAGACATGATAGAAAAAGAAATTCAGCAGGGCGATTTAGTTCAGGTCTTGGAGGAATATAGTATCCAGTTTTCAGGTTACCATCTTTATTATCCTCACCGCAGACAACAATCTTCTGCATTCAGGCTCGTGATTGATTTACTGAGAATCTAATCAGATCAATAAAATTAACTGACTTCGAATAGCTACTTTAATATCTCCTAATTTTTTACCCTCTATTTTATTCATCTTGTATTTATTGTTATGATATAACATATCTTTGTTTGTTTTTTGATTTTATGTCTGCTTTATCTCAACGTTTACAAGCGATTGATGCGCTCAGAGGGTTGGTGATTCTTATCATGATGGTTGATCATGTACGGGAAACATTTTACTTGCATCATCAAGTTCCAGATCCGATGGTTATTTCTGAAACAGAAGGATCACTATTTTTTAGCCGAGTCTTAGCCCATCTTTGTGCACCTGTTTTTGTGGTGCTTACAGGTTTATCTGCTTATCTCTATCAAGCCAAGAACAATAGTCTTGCGATGACGCGCGAATTTTTATTGAAGCGTGGTTTATTCTTAATTGGGCTAGAATTGCTGATTGTCAATTTCGCATGGACAGGCCAGTTCCCACCTGATGTGATTTATTTACAAGTCATTTGGGCAATTGGTTTTAGTATGATTGCCTTGGCGTTATTGGTTGGGTTGCCGCAAAAATTGCTGTGGGGCATCAGTCTGCTGATCATTTTTGGACATAATTTAATGGACAATATTTCATTCGCACAAGGTTCTGTCATGAATGGGATATGGTTGGTCTTACATGAGCGGGGCTGGATAAACTTTGGAGATGTGCTACGGGTCAGAACATCGTATCCCGTCTTGCCCTGGATTGGCGTGATAACTTTAGGTTATTGTCTTGGCCACGTTGTTTTTGGCAAACCGAAAACGACTCAGCAAAACAATCGTATGCTCATCACTTTAGGTTTGATTGGCATTGCCTTATTTCTCGTATTAAGGGCGCTCAACATTTACGGTGACCAACCTTGGGAAATGATGCCAACGTGGAGTGAAACAGTGATGAGTTTCCTGAACCTGACCAAATATCCACCTTCATTATTTTTCATTTTATGGAATGTCGGTATCGGACTTATTGTTCTGGTGTTACTCCAGAAGGTTGAAACCAAAAACTGGATTAAGCCTTTAATCATATTTGGCTCTGTGCCTATGTTCTTCTACATCGTGCATTTATTTGTGCTTAAAGCGTTATATGTCATTGCTGTAGGTATTTGGGGACATAATTATGGAAATTATTATGGCGTGGATCACATGGCTACAGTGTGGGGAATCGCGATAATCCTAAGCATTCTGTTATATCCAGTGATGCTGAAATTCTCTTCCTTTAAACACCGCAATAAGCATATTCCTTTACTAAAATATTTTTAGTTTTTGAAAAATAGATTTTTCAATCATCTTTAGATCTATTTGGATTAAGCATTTGAATCTTAAAAAACCTCTTAGCCAGCTAAGAGGTTTTTAATTGTTTTATTGCAACTTATCCTGCGTTTTGGTTTCAAAGTCACTGGCATCATGTCGTTCATGCAGTTGGCTAGCTAAATCGCCAAAGGTGCGATTTACCATACGCCCACGTTGTACCGCAGGACGCGCCAAAATGGCATCGGCCCAACGTTGCACATGTTGATACTGATCGACGCTTAAAAACTCATCCGCATTATAAACCCAGCCTTTTACAACGCTGCCATACCACGGGAAAGCAGCAATATCGGCAATACTATATTCATGACCCGCGAGGTATTCGTGCTTCGCCAGATGTTGGTCTAATACGTCCAGTAAACGTTTAGTCTCCATCGCAAAACGGTTAATGGCATATTCGATTTTTACTGGCGCGTAAGCATAAAAATGCCCTAAACCACCACCAATATAAGGCGCGCTGCCCATTTGCCAGAATAACCAGTTCAAACATTCGGTACGTGCAGCAATGTCAGTGGGAATGAAGGCCTTAAATTTTTCAGCTAAGTAGAGCAAAATTGAACCTGATTCAAACACTCTGAGTGGCGGATTTTGACTATGATCAACCAAGGCGGGAATTTTAGAATTTGGGTTAATTTCAACAAAGCCACTACCAAATTGTTGGCCTTCACCAATTTTAATTAACCACGCATCATATTCAGCTTCTGTATGTCCCAATGCCAGTAATTCCTCAAGCAGAATCGTTACTTTTTGCCCGTTCGGGGTGGCAAGCGAATATAACTGGAGCGGATGTTGTCCAACCGGTAATTGCTGCTCAAAGCGACTGCCTGAAGTTGGCTGATTTAAATCGGTTTTATCTCCAGTCCATTGCCAGACTTTAGGTGGGATATAATTTGAGTCATTCATTATTATTTGCCATGTCACGAATCGATTGATTCAGTGTAGGTCAGCCAGCCCTAGATAGGGTAGTTTTTTTGTGGCAAAGCTTTAACTGATTTTGAATAAATAATACGGCTCTGTTATTCACCAGCTTTTGAATGAATCTCCTGAAAGTGTTGATCAATTACATTAAGCCAAGCCTGTACTGCGGGAGATACGGGCAGATTCTTTTTCCATGCCATAGCGAGATGCCACTGAATATTCGGCTTTTCGAGTGGAATGGCTGCAAATAAATCGGGATCGAGCATGTCGGTATAATATTGCGGCAATAGGGCAATCCCCATACGTTGTAGCACCATATCTGCCAGTAAATTCCATTGGCTGGTACGGCAGGCAATGGTTGGGTAGAAGCCACGTTGCTGGCATGCATCCAGAATAATGCGATTGAGCGAGAAATTTTCAGGAAACATTAAAAAGGATTGATGCTGTAATTCTTCCAGATTTATTTTCTTGCGTGTGGCCCAGGTCGCATCTCGCCGTAATAGCACCATCAACGGATAATCACACAATTCGATGCTATTAAAGATTTGCTGATCAAAAGGATGTAACAACACCCCTACATCCAGTTCATTATTTAGTAAGGCCTGTTCAATACCTTTGGACCCGACTTCAAGAAAGGAAAGTTCGATCTCTGGCCATTGTTGATGATAATCAAATAGGGCAGTGGTCAGCAGTTGAGAGCCTAAAGGTGGAACACCCAACTTTAAAGTGCCTGTTTTTAATTGCTGATAGTTTTCAATTTCCAGAAAAATATTTTGTTCTGCTTGCAAAAGTTCGAGTGCATGTTGATAGATGCGCTGGCCAATTTCCGTCAGTTCAACCTGTCTCTTGCGGCCATGTTCTGGCTTTACCAACAATTGTACCTGTAGTTGTTGCTCAAGCTGCTGCAAGATTTTACTGATGGTCGGTTGCGTCAGATAGAGCTGTTCTGCGGTACGGGTAAAGCTTTGGGTTTTAACCAAAGTGACAAAGCATTGCAGCGATTTGAATGAAAGCATCATGAATAAAATATTATTCCATTTTGGCATAATTTTAACATGAATAATCCATATTGTGCCAATAGCACTGGGATAACATAATGATGTAGTTCACCATCTTATTTGTTGTCATGAGCACTGATTCCGTTTCTGAAACGTCTTCCCCAAACAGCTTCTTCACATTGGTCAAACAGATTTTAATTCTGGCGACTTTTTGGGGTGTTGGTTATGTTTTGCATCAACAATTAGGTGTCCCGATCTCCGCAGGGATTTTAGGCATGTTGTTATTGCTGATCTGTTTATTTCTAAAAATTATTAAAATGGATCAGGTGGCGATGGGCGCTTCGGTCATTCTCGGTGAATTATTACTGTTTTTTGTGCCTGTGGTTGTTGCCGTGGTTCAGTACAAAACTCTGTTTATGACCGAAGGCTGGCAGATTGTACTGAGTATTTCACTGGGGACAATCTTGGTAATGTTGAGCACCTGCTTAACCATTCATTATTACAATCGTCTTAAAAGCTATTTGCAAACACGTAAACCTTTCCAGCATAAGCATATCTAAAGGCATTTCACATGAATATCTGGTCAATCCTGTGTCTGATCTGGACTTTGGTCGCCTATGTGGTTGCAAAACGCCTCTATCAGAAACATCCTAAATTATGGCTTTCACCTGCGATTAGCGTGCCAGTGCTCACGATTATATTAATGACGATTTTTGGCATTTCCTATCAGACCTACGCCCAAGATACGCAATGGATCGTCAATTTACTTGGGCCTGCAACGGTTGCCTTTGCTGTGCCTATTTATCGTTATCGCGCTACTATTCGTAAAAATATCGGTGTTTTATCCATCGCGATTATTGTCGGCATGAGCGTTGGGGTAATGTCGGCTTATGAGATGGCACAGCTCTTTCATTTCAGTCCAGAAGTCACCAACAGTTTAATGGCTCGTTCTATTTCAACACCTTTTGCGATGATTTTAGCCGAAGATATTCATGGTTCAGCAGCATTGGTATCGCTATTTACCGTGATTACAGGTTTGGTTGGTATGATTTGTGGTGATGCCATTTTAGCATTCACCAAAATTCGTTCTGCTGTGGCAAATGGTGCTGCATTCGGTAATGCCGCTCATGGCTTTGGTACAGCGAGAGCCCAACAACGGAATAATGAAGAAGGCGTGATTGCCAGCTTAACCATGGTGATTGCAGGTATCTTGATGGTGCTGGTTGGACCATTTGCCATTCATTTGTGGTTATTACTCTAACCACCTCGTTGACTAGTTTTAGATATAACGATGGATAACAGAAATTGTGAGAACTGATTCATAAGTTCGTCATAACCACATGAAATAATCTTTTTTATGAACTACATTTCTTCAATGATATATAGAAAAGTTTTATGACTGATGAGCTGTTTATTAATTTTGAGAAGTCAAAGATCATAGAAAACAATGAGCATGGTTTATTGGAAGGGTATCACTTCTATTTGTTCATGGATGGTCGGATTGATGAATATATCAGTCGATTGAATTACATCAAAAAAAATATTCCTGAATCCGAGTATTTATCTTATGGCGCTATAAATATAGACCAATTGATCATGAAGTTAGCAGTATTATATAAATGCAGAAGAATGAGCTGACCTTTCAGGTCAAGCTATGAAACATAGTCAGACGATGGCTAGTCATCCTTAAATGTCTCGTTTAAGGCTTGTTGTACTGCATCGACTCTGGATTTACAGGCTTTGTAAGCCATCATTGACTCTTCGACGATTTTCATCAAATTATCAATGTCAGGTTGTTCCTGTGCTTCGAGCAGTTCGGCATTCTTTTTTAATAAAGCATAACCATCTTTAAAGCTTAATTCTTTCTTCGTCATGATCAATCACCTCGGTAAGCTTGGCATGGATATAGCCATCTTGCATTTCAATAGATAGGGATGAACTCGCTTGATGGATTGAGCGAATCGCTTTATTTTCACTGCGCACAATGCCATAACCCTTAGCCAGTACATTTCTCGGGTTTTGCAACAAAGTTTCCCGCATTAATGTTTCGATTTGAGTTGAAGCGGTTTTCAGTTGTTGCTTGGAAAAATATTGCAGCGTTGATCTGGCAACTTGAAGCTGCAAATAGCTGGTACTGATTTGATTTTCAGACTGCGATTTGATGCGACTGATCAATTGATCATTCTGGCTTTGATAAGCGCTAATCTGTTGTTGAGAAAGCAATTTGATGGTTTGAAAATGTTCCATGACTTCTACAGAACGCTCTGAAATCAGATTGCGAATACCTGCAATCACCTTACTTGGCGTATCGAAAGAACGATGCGCAATTTCATCTAAAATGGTTCGATCTTTTTCATGTCCAATCCCAACCCAAATTGGCACTTTGCGTTTACACAGCAAGGCGGCCAGATCATAGTCATTTAAATACGCAAGATCGTTAACTGCACCGCCACCTCGAATGATTACGATCAGGTCGGGTGGAAAATTGTAGTCTGCTGCCCATTGACGTAGCCCAGTGCCTAGCGATTCCATAATGCTGTGCGCAGCAGTATTTCCCTGAAAAGTCGCGTTGTGATAGACAAAATCACAGACGCCGGCTTGATGTAATGCATCGGCATCTTTCTTAAAGTCACCTAATCCAGCCGCATTTTCGGGCGCAATCACCAACACATGCTCAATATCAAACGGTGTAGGGAGAGCTTTATTCAAGGGAAGTAAACCCTCACTACTGAGTCGTGCAAGGATCTGCTGATAACGTTTGGCGATATCACCGAGGGTAAAAATGGAGTCGATATCTTCAATATTGACAGAGAAGCCGTATTGAGGATCGAAGCGGGCTTTAATTTTAATCAGTACATTCAAATCTCTGGACAGTTCAATGCCACTTTCACGCTCGAACTTCAGCACGATTTTTGCAGCCGTGAACTTCCAGATGGTGGCTTTACAGCTTGCGATGACTTTGTCTGTGTCTTGTTCTTTTTCAGCCAGTTCAAGGTAGTAATGCCCACCTTTGATACTCAGATTCCGAATCTCGGCTTTTACCCAAACAGGTTCGTCAAAGGTCAGGCGAATGATTTCCTGTACCGTTGCTAGATAATCGCTCAGAGAGAGTTGCGGTTCAGACATTGGATCAGAGGATGAATAGGATAGGGCTATAGTAGCAAATGGATTAACCTGATAACAAATAAGGCCTATCTTGTTTTTATTTATTTTTGTTGAGTGATAACGCATCCCCAGTTTTTATAGAGTGCTGTAGATGCGTATTGTAAGGCAGATATTTAGAGTGATTTATTCCATTTCAAAAATTTAAATAATCCAAACATAAACATGATCCAGACCGGAATTAAAATCACTGATTCCTTAAAGCCTTGCGTCCACATGATGTATAAGATCATCACGATAAATGCCAAAACCAGATAATTACTAAATGGTGAAAATAAGGCAGGGAATTTGACTGTTGTACCTTGTTGTTGAACGGCACGTTTAAATTTTAAATGAGTAAAGCTAATAATCGCCCAGTTTAGAACCAAAGCAGCAACGGCCATATACATCAAATGACTTAAGGCTTGTTCTGGCACAAAATAATTCAGTAATACACAGCCAAAAATCAAAATTGAAGAGAAAATCACCGCAGGCATCGGCACACCTTGCTGACTGACTTTTGCAAAAACTTTTGGGGCATTGCCTTGTACTGCCAACCCATAGAGCATACGGCTATTGGCATACATGCCGCTGTTATACACAGAGAGTGCTGCCGTCAAAATAATAAAATTGAGTAAATGTGCAGCCCAATCGATCCCAAGTTGACTAAAAATCATCACAAATGGGCTTTTATCCAGACCGCCTAAATCCAGTTGATTCCATGGAATCAGTGACATGATGATAGCCAGTGAAGCCACGTAGAAAATCAGAATCCGGAAGATCACCTGATTGATAGCTTGCGGAATGCTTTTCTCAGGATTTTCTGCTTCAGCAGCCGTCATACCGATTAATTCAATGCCACCAAAAGCAAACATTAAAAAGGCCAACATATAAAATAGACCTGAGAAACCATGCGGAAAAAATCCGCCGTGTTGCCATAAGTTGGTGAAACTAGCAGTCGAATCAGCACCCGCAGTCAGCAATAGATACAAACCGAACAGGATCATTGAAATGACGGCAACAACCTTAATAATCGCCAACCAAAATTCTGATTCACCATAAAACTTCACATTGCCTAGATTTAAGCAGGTCACAACAATGAAGAAAAATAAAGTCGAGATCCATGCAGGTATATGTGGCCACCAATAATGGATATATTTGGCAATGGCTGTCAGCTCAGTCATTGCTACTAGAATATAGACGACCCAATAATTCCAGCCCGATAAAAAGCCAGCAAATCTTCCCCAATATTTTTGTGAAAAATAACTAAAAGAGCCTGCGACAGGTTCTTCTACAATCATTTCACCCATTTGTCGCATGATGAGAAATGCGATGAGACCAACGATGGCATAGCCCAAAATAATCGAAGGGCCAGCTGACTGGATCACTTGAGCAGAACCTAAAAATAGTCCAGTACCCACCGCACCGCCCATAGCGATCAGGTGGATATGACGATTTTTAAGCCCACGTTTTAATTCGGGAGAGGAAGTACTCAAAATAAGATGCGCTGAACAAAAAAGAAGTGATTGTAATGGATTGCGAGGAGATCGACTAGGTTGAAAATTGGATTATCATCAAGAGGCAAAATATAATGATGAGATTGCTGATATGGGGATACTTTATATAGTTGGATTTAATAAAAAACAACCTTTTGGCTATCAATGGACAGAATTTGATTGTAATTCTATTGCTGATTTCTATCTTCGTAGTTTAATCAAAAGATCAATTCAGGATACCCATCCAAAGATTTATGAAAAAATTACAGAAGAGCTATTTGTTGAGCAAACCAGATTTGATGGGCTATCTTCACAGCAATTTATGGATATTGTATTTGCTATTAGAACAGCAATAAGCTCAAATGAATTATCAGAAACGCAAAGGCAAGGCGCAAAAATTTGGGATACGGCAATTGAACCGCTTGTTATGGTGGATGAAAGATATCATCTTTATTTTAAGATAAAATAGAGTCTTATACACAGCATTGGTTTTGATTCTAAAAGTTGAAAATAGAAATGGTTGTGCCAAGCCTGTATTGCGTTTGGAGAATAAAGCTATTCAGATGGGCTAAAATAAGAGGTGAATGAAAACGATTATGAACTCAGATTTAAATGAAAAAGATTCTCCTTTTTCTATTATTTTAAAAGGTTTTTCAACTTTTGGGCTAATCTTTGTTTTTTCTGGTTTTTATTTAGGACTTTCTATTGAATTATATAGCTTTGCTGGACTTAATATAGATAATTTTGCTCTAGTTGTTTGGTATATAACATATTTTTATGTCGCATATTTGCTTGGTTTTTGTATATTGAAGCAAGTGTATATACGTAATGAAGATAATATTTGTTTTGATAAAGTTAGAGCTTTAATTTACTTTTTGTTGGTTGCTTATTATTTTTTAATATTTCTTCGATATTATTTTTTTGATATAAAACATGACTTATATGGTTTTAGGTTTATGTTGGGTTTTATATATCCTTTTTGGATACTAACGCCATTATTTTTTTCTAATTTTAAGGCTAAATTTAATGTGTACTTATGTATTTTTCTTTGCATAGCAGAAATTATATTTTGGTTCTTGTTTTTTAAAACTGGTGGTTCTGATTTCTATAAAAGACCAACTTTTGTTAGTGTGATGATTACTTCACTTATATTTACGCTAACCTTTCCGAGGTATCTATCATGGTTACAAAAAATAGAAGTTGATAAATGGGTCGCTCCACTTTTTTTAAAACAAGAGAGACTTATCTCTAAGATGTTATCTTGGATAGCAATGGTACTAGGTAGTCTATTTATGTTTCTGTTCTATTTGTACTTTTAATTTAATGGTTAAATCTGTAAATTCTGGGAAAATTACCAGAATTTTTTATAAACTGAATTGAGATATAGCTCATCATCCAAATTTCAGCAAAGCTTAGCAAATAATAATATTTTATGTGAATTTTCAACCAGATTAGACTCATCCAAAGATAAATAACAACAACGTATTTATCAAAAGAATCAATTTTTTATTCGGATGTTTTCTTTGGATTGGCAGTATATACACAGTGTGCTGCCGCAGTTTTATGCGGCCATGCTTATGACCTTAAAAATCTCCAGTATTGGTATCGTACTCTCTATTTTGCTTGGACTCATCTGTAGTGTGATCAGTACCTATCAAGTTCGGATACTCAATAAAATCGTCAAAATCTATATCGAGGTTTCCCGCAATACACCGTTGCTTATTCAGCTCTTTTTTCTGTACTACGGTTTACCCAAGATTGGCATCAAACTGGATGGTTTTACATGTGGTGTGATTGGTTTAACTTTTTTAGGCGGTAGCTACATGGCAGAAGCCTTCCGTGCAGGTTTACAGTCAGTTGCACAAGGGCAGATTGATTCGGCCCGAAGTGTAGGACTCAACGCCGTGCAAGTCTTTCAATATGTGGTGTTTCCTCAAGCGTTATCACTGTCTATTCCTGCGATTGGAGCGAACTGCTTATTTTTGATTAAAGAGAGTTCAGTCTTGAGTACGATTGCAGTGGTGGAACTGTTGTTTGTCACTAAAGACCTGATTGGGATGGACTATAAAACCACGGAAGCTTTATTTCTATTAATCGTGGCTTATCTGATGATCTTATTACCCGTTTCAGCACTGACAAGTTATCTGGAATATCGCAGTCGGAAGGTGAGCCATGGGACTTGAATATTTATTCCAACCGAGCCATATCGAACGTTTGCTGTATGGTCTGTTGCAAACCATTGAGATTGCCTTTCTGTCCGTATTTTTATCTGCCATTTTCGGGACGGTTTTTGGGGTGATCATGACCTCCCAAAACATACTCATCAAAATCCTGTGCCGTTTCTATCTGGAAACCATTCGGATTGTACCGATTCTGGTACTTTTATTTGTTTTTTATTTCGGTTTTGCAACTTGGTTTAACTGGCAGCTCTCATCATTTTGGGTGTGTATTTTTGTATTTACCTTATGGGGAACTGCGGAAATGGGTGATTTAGTTCGGGCCTCGATTACTTCGATCGATCAGCATCAACGTGATTCTGCTTTTGCTGTAGGGTTAAATCATGTGCAGGCTTTGACTTATGTGATTTTTCCGCAAAGTTTAAAACGGGTGACCCCTGGGGCATTGAATTTGTTTACCCGCATGATCAAAACCAGTTCTCTGGCGGTATTGATCGGGATGGTGGAAGTCCTGAAAGTCGGGCAGCAGATTATTGAAAATTCATTATTAACTGTCCCAAGTGCCTCGCTGTGGATTTACGGTTTCATCTTTATTCTTTATTTCCTGATTTGTTATCCATTATCGCTTTTAGCAGCGCATTTAGAAAAAGTGTGGGAGAACGCATGACTTTGTTATCGATACAACATGTGCAGAAATTTTATAAACAAAGTCATATTTTGCATGGCATTGATTTGGAAGTGCAACAGGGCGAAGTGGTGGTGATTTTGGGACCATCGGGTTGTGGCAAAAGTACCTTGTTGCGCTGTATCAATGGGTTGGAACCGATTCAGGAGGGAGAAATTTATCTCCAAGGCATTGGAAAATTAGGACAGGATTTACCGTGGGATAGCGTACGTCAGCAGATTGGCATGGTGTTTCAGAACTATGAATTATTCAAGCATATGAATGTGATTGATAACATTTTGCTGGGGCCCTTAAAAGCACAGAAACGCCAGCGTGCAGAAGTGGAACAACTGGCAGATCAGCTAATGCAGCGAGTCGGTTTGCTTGATCGTAAATATGATTATCCTTCCAATTTATCGGGTGGGCAAAAACAGCGAATTGCGATTGTCCGTGCCTTAGTGATGAAACCGAAAGTAATTTTACTGGATGAGATAACCGCAGCTTTAGATCCTGAAATGGTACGTGAAGTACTGGATGTGGTGCTGAAACTGGCACAGGAAGGCATGACCATGCTGATCGTGACGCATGAAATGGGCTTTGCACGTAAAGTGGCAGACCGCATTATTTTTATGGATAAGGGCAGGATTATCGAGCAAAGCGAACCAGAGGCATTTTTTCAGCATCCGCAGACGGAAAGAGCCAAAACCTTTTTAAATATTTTGAATTATTAAAATGAAAATGAGGACTTTATGAGATTGAATTTAGCAGTTAGGCAACATCACCATTCTTCAAAAACAAAAATGTTTGGTCTGGGCATCATTTGTGTAGCGATGACAGGCGTGTTGACGGGCTGTAATCAACCAGCGTCTTCTGAACCTAAAAACACAGCACAAGATACTTCACTAGAACAGATACGGAAGAATGGTGTATTGCGGGTTGGTGTATTTGCGGATAATCCTCCTTTTGGTTATGTCGATAGTGCGGGCAAAAATCAAGGCTTTGATGTAGCGCTGGCTAAGCGTGTCACTCAAGATTTACTGGGTGATGAAAATAAAATCCAGTTTGTGATTGCGGAAGCTGCCAATCGGGTTGAGTTTCTAAAGTCAGGAAAAGTTGATGTGGTTTTTGCCAGCTTTTCGGTGACGCCAGAACGGCAACAGGTGGTTGATTTTTCCGAGCCTTATTTAAAAGCTTCCTTGGGGATTGTCTCACCAAAAGCCAAAGCCATTACCGATGTTAAAAGTCTCGAAGGCAAAACCTTAATTGTAAATAAGGGTTCAAGCTCGGAGATTTATTTTAGTAAAAACTATCCCAAAATTAATTTATTGAAATTTGGACAAAATACCGATGCCTTCAATGCACTGATTGATGGTCGGGGGGATGCCATTTCCCAAGACAGTACCTATGCACTGGCATGGGCAGCCAAGAATCCAAATTATGTCGCGGGTATCCCACAAATTGGCAATCAAGATTTTATCGCAGCAGGCGTGAAGAAGGGTAATACCCAATTATTGCACTGGCTCAATGATGAAATTAAACAGCTCAGAACGACAGGTGAAGTTCAAAAGATTTATGACCAAACTTTGAAGCCGATTTATGGCGAAAAAGTGAATCCGAATATCTTTCTGGATGTCGATATTCCCAAGCAATAACACAATTTAAAACGTTAAAAATAGGTGAACTTATGCAAACAATAACATTTTCAAATATTCAAAAATTACTGCTGGCTTCTGTACTGAGTTTAGGGCTGACGGCTTGTAATAAGAATCCACAATCCACTGAAAAGAACACGGACTCTGCCACACAGGTCTCCAGCATTGAACAGATCAAGAAAAACGGTGTGGTTCGTATTGGTGTATTTAGCGACAAGCCGCCGTTTGGTTATCTGGATGCTCAAGGTAAAAATCAGGGCTTTGATGTTGAAATTGCCAAACACGTTGCCAAAGATTTATTGGGCGATGAAAATAAAGTGCAGTTTGTTCTGACTGAAGCGGCCAATCGTGTCGAATATCTGAAAGCCAACAAAGTCGATATTATTTTTGCCAATTTCACTGTGACACCTGAACGTGAACAGGTGGTGGATTTTGCCAAACCCTATTTAAAAGTCGCTTTGGGTGTGGTGTCTCCTAAAAATAAACCGATTACCGATATTGCCCAGTTAAAGGATCAGACTTTATTGGTAAATAAGGGCACCACAGCAGATTCTTTCTTTAGCAAGCAGCATCCTGAAATTAAGTTGCAAAAGTATGAGCAAAATACGGAAACCTTTGATGCTTTAAAAGATGGTCGTGGCGTGGCATTAGCACATGACAATCTATTGGTACTGGCGTGGGCAAAGGAAAACCCGAATTACACCGTCGGCATTACCAATTTAGGTGAGCAAGATTTAATTGCACCTGCAGTGCAAAAGGGTAATAAAGAATTGCTGGATTGGTTAAATCAGGATTTAGACAAACTGGCAAAAGAAGGTGTGATTCATCAAGCTTATGAAAAAACCTTAAAACCTGTTTATGGTGATGGTATTCCTGCTAAAGATTTGATTGTTGAGTGATTTAAATCACCTTCAATATTATAAAAAGTATATGTTTTAAGTGTTTGTATATTAAGCACCATTTTTCTGGTAAATAATTTAAAATGCCCTGGCTTTTTTGCTGGGGCTTTTCTTTAATATTTTATTCTTCAGTATGAAGGGATAATCATATTTTAAAAAGCTGTCCTATTTTTATCATTATAAATAATAGATTCGTACTCACTTTATAAGTACGTTGCGGAATAATATAGATGTTCAATCGATTGCCTGTACCTGAAAACCTTCCCTGTAGATTAACTGATGCCTTTTACCGCATTCATCAATACTTACCAAAAGGAAATGTGAAACAGCGAGTTAAGCTGGATGATGCACTCAATCAGATCAATACTGATGATCTTTATGCATTACAAGATTTTCCACTACACAATTTTTCTGCCTATGAAGGCTGGGCGATTGATTCGAATATCACTCAGCAGGTTAGTTCAAAAAATCTGGGGATAGAAAAAGATTTGTATTTCTGGACACAGCAGTTATATCACTCTATTAATCCTTATAAACTTGATCTGGACAGATATATAATCAAGATCCCTAAATTTACCAGACTTCCTGAAGGGGTAGATACTATTATTTTAGAACAGGATAAGCGCTTAGATTTCTCTGGTAAGAGCAGCGGTGTAAAAATAAAAAAAACAATTGCGCCGATGCAAGGTGTTATTCAACAAGGCAGTGTGTTTAAACAAGGCGATTTAATCCTTGCAAAAAACCAGAAAATTACACCTGAACGGTTAGTCGCACTCAGACGTGCGGGTATTACAGAGCTTTCTATTTATCGACACCCTAAAATCCTGATTGTTAATATGTTTCCATTCGATCAAGCGGGGGAAATCATTGAAGAATGCTTATACCTCAAAGATTTATTAAAAACATGGGGGTATGGCGAGGTTGAGATTAAACCGCATAAACCGGCACGTTATGACAGGGCATTTAATTCCCATCAAGAAGCTGGACATCCCGCATTAGATGGAAGCTTGACTTCCGCTTGGGACGAATATCATCAGTTTTTTGATGAGCAAATTCCTGAGTTTGACATTATTTTATGCTGGTCACCTTTAAATCATTACGGTTCTGGAGTAGGGCTTTCAAAGCTGGCTAACTTTTATCAAGGCAATGGTGATGGTCCCGTTACGACATGTTGTGTGCCAGCCAGTGAATTCCGGATTTTTCAGAGTAATGACCGAAGCCCTAGACTCACTCAGGTCATAAACCGTTATGATGAACGTGGGCAGTTAAGGGAAATGCGTACCGAGATCACTGAAGATCGAACGACGATTATCAGTCTACCTGGCAATACGCAAGATGTTGCACTGTTGATGCACGTATTTGTGAAATATATTTTAAATAAGCATGATCCTGATTTTTTTGAGAATCTGTATGTGCAAGGCAGGATCGACCAGCAGCTTGAGCCTGATCCAAAGTATAGAACATTATTATGGGGACGCTACCAGTTTGAAGCAGATGGTCAATATTCGCTACAGATCATTCCACAACAAGCTTTTCAGATTGATGGTTTTGCTGCTGCCAATTGCATTATTATTGTGCCATTTGCAGAGCCACCGATTCAGTCTGGTGAATCAGTGTATTTTATTAAAATAGATTAAGTCTGAACAACTTTAACGTTTTTCAACCCAGACAACAGTCGAGCGTGGCTGTTGTCTTATAAGGAATATAAAAATTACTTTTTAGTGTTTGGCAATAACGCAGTCATAAAACCTAACAAAGGTAAGAACGAGCAGAGTTTGTAAACCCAGACAATGCCATGTGTATCCGCTAAATGACCTAAACCTGCTGCACCAATTCCACCAATACCAAACATCAGTCCAAACATTAGGCCAGCAACCATACCAACCCGACCAGGTACAGCTTCCTGTGCATATACCACAAGTGCAGAGAAGGCAGAAGACATCACTAAACCAATAATAATGACCAGAATGGCGGTTCCTGTTAGGCCGACATAAGGCAGCATCAGGGCAAATGGCGCGATACCTAAAAAGGATACCCAAACCACGGCTTTACGTCCGATCCGATCACCAACTGGTCCGCCTGCAAAAGTGCCGAGTGCCACAGCGCCTAAAAATATAAATAAGTAGAGCTGTGATGTCTGGATTGAAACGTTAAATCGTTCGATCAAATAGAAAGTAAAATAATTAGTAATGGCAGCGATATAGATAAATTTGGCGAATAGTAAAATACAGATGACGACCATGGCCTGAATCACCTGTTTACGCGTCAAGGTTGAAATGGCACGTTGACTGGCGAGGCGTTGTGCAGGTGCTTGTTTGACCAGCCATTTGGTTACGCGTAATAAAACGAAAATAGCCAGAGCAGCAACTAGAACAAATAAGCCAATTGCCCCTTGTCCGTTGGGGATAATCACGGCTGCAGCAACTAAGGGACCCAGCGCTGAACCGGTATTTCCGCCAACCTGAAACATGGATTGCGCCGTACCAAAACGTCCACCCGATGCAGTACGGGCAATACGTGACGCTTCAGGATGAAAAGTGGATGATCCTATACCAATCAGTGCAGCTGCAAAAAGTAAGCTGTGATAACTTCCTGCAATCGCCATTAATCCAATGCCGATCAGCGTGGCGAACATACCCGCAGGCAATAAATACGGTTTTGGGTGTTTGTCGGTATAGAGTCCAATCCACGGTTGTAATAATGATGCGGTAATTTGATACACCAACGCAATCCAGCCAATCTGGGCAAAGCTCAGTGAAAACTCTGCTTTGAGCATGGGATAACTTGCAGTGACGACCGCCTGAATAGAGTCATTTAATAGATGGGCAAAGGCGACTGCACCGACAACACGCAACACGAATTTTTGCGGTTGATCTTGAGGTGGAAATTGCTCTTGTGGAAAGGTGGTCTCAAGAGTCCCTGTATGATTTGCCATACGTGCTCCAACAGGTTGTATCAGCTTAAATCGTGATATTGAAGAAGGTTTGTTTTTCAGCGTTTTTATCCTAAACTGAACTGAAAGCGGCCCACAATCATATTTGGGACAGATAGTATCGATTTCAGGCCATATTGAGAGACGAAGCTAATGCGTAATATTCAGGTCAATGATTATCAGGATGTGGCCCGTAATGTGATGGCAACAGGCAATGATTACGAAGATGGACACATCCTCGCAAGCCATCGTCATGCTAGAGGGCAATGTTTGTATGCGATAACAGGCGTATTGACAGTAACCACCAATACAGGCAGTTGGGTGGTACCACCGAAACGTGCGTTATGGATTCCTGCTGGCATTGACCATGAAGTGCATATGGGCGGTATCACCAAAACCCGCAGTGCCTATATTCTTCCAGAAGTCGCGCGCAAAGCAGGTTTACCCATTTATTGTGCGGTTATCAACGTGTCGCCGTTATTGCATGAATTACTCTCGACAGCGGTTGATCTGCCTGCCGAATATGAGTTGGGTGGACGCGATGATTATTTGATGCAATTGATCATTGCCGAAATCGCGTTGATGCCTGAATTGCCATTGAATGCGCCTTTACCACAAGAGCCACGCTTGGCCGCATTATGTTTGCAATTATTAAAAGCACCGACTTTAGATCATGATCTGGATCAGATTGCAGAACAAGTGGGAATGAGCCGTCGAAATTTCACCCGAATTTTTCGACTACAGACTGGCATGAGTTTTAGTCATTGGCGGCAACAGGCCTGTCTACTGAATGCATTGACCAGAATGGAATTAGGACAGCCGATTACCCGTGTGGCGATGGAGCTTGGGTATAGTAGCAGTAGCGCCTTTACTGCGGCCTTTAAACGTTCTTTAGGTGTGGCTCCGCGCTTTTATTTACAAGGAAAATGATTCGGTGAATGTGATAATGTGAGATGAAATCAATTCACTCATTTCACGAACATTTGTATGGCTTGAGAACATAAGATCAACGATAAATTTATGCTGTCATTATTAAAAGGTTTGGCCTTGTCCCATCAAGGTCTAGAAAAAAATAACACATTCGGTAAAGGATTATCTGGAACACTGAACGCGATTGAGCATCTCGGTTATGTGCAAATAGATACCATTTCAGTGGTTGAGCGTGCGCATCATCATGTCTTATGGAGTCGGGTGCCAGATTATCAGTTGAGTCATTTAAATCAGTTAGTTAAAGATCAACTTATTTTCGAACATTGGGCACACGCAGCCTCTTATCTGCCGATGCGGGATTATCGTTATGCCATGCCCTTGATGAATGCGATACGAAAGGGTGAAAGTCGCTATTTCAAAAGTGATCCGCGTTTGATGAAGGAGATTCTGGCTCGGGTTAAAGCAGAAGGTAAAATCCAACTGCGAAATATGCAGAAGGAGAAGCGGGAAGGCCCAGCAGGTTGGTGGAATGCCGGTCCAAGTCGTAAGGCGCTTGAGCAGTTATTTATGCAAGGTGACTTGATGATCTGTGAGCGTAATGGCATGGAGAAAGTCTTTGATCTGACTGAACGCTGTTTGCCACAAGGGATTGATCTGAGTACACCGACGTTGCATGAATATGCGCATTATTTATTGAACATGAACATACGCGCACACGGTGTATTTACATGGAAGCAGTTATTGCATTTAAAAGGAAAAGCGTTACGTGAGGTGATGCGTACTGTATTGGATGAACATATCGATGCAGGTTTAGTAAAGGTTGTAAAACTGGAAAATGGACAAACGATTTATGCAGCCAGTGCGGTATTAGAACATGAACCCATTATTCAACCGCAACTCAAAATATTATCTCCTTTCGATAATCTGGTGATTCATCGAGAGCGCTTGAGTAGCTTATTTGACTTTGATTATCGTATTGAATGTTATGTGCCAGCTGCGAAAAGACAATATGGTTATTTTTGTTTACCCTTGTTATATGCAGATCGGTTTGTAGGCCGTATTGATTGTAAAGTGCATCGCCGTGAAAAGCGATTAGAGGTGATTCGTCTGCATTTAGAAGATCCGAATATGCTGGATCGAGAGGTTTTTATTCAAGTTTTAGAGATAGAATTACAACGTTTCGCTGTGTTTAATCAGTGTGCAAGTGTTGATTTAGGGAAGATTAGACATTTAATAAGCTAAGTTGTTAAATATTTGGTGATTTCATTTTAAACCTAGCCCTCGAGAGGGCTAGGTTTACCTAAAAAGCTGAATCGAAGAATGATAAACACTCTAACGTTATTGGGTAGGAGGAGTATTCTCCTGCATGAATACATTTAATATTTAAGTGCATTCAAGTCATCATGCATTTTCATGCCACCCCATGATGTTCTGGAATATTTTATTTAAGAGTTTTGTGGGTCATATTGTTTTTCCTTGATAAATAGCGCTGGAATCACACCACAAATCAGGTAAGCAGCACCCATCACCACAAAACCTAAACCAATAGAACCGCCAGAAGCCAAGAAACCAATGGTAGCAGGGGCAAGTGCTGCGCCTAAACGGCCAACATTGTAAGCGCCGCCAATAGCTGTACCGCGAATGGCTGTAGCAAAGCTTTCGGTCATATAGGTCGCGTTTACGCCATAAGGGATACCGTAGAGGAAACCGAAGGTCACCAGTAAATATAGAATGTTGCTTGGAGAGTTATAAAAAACAATCAAGGGTAAGAAAATAGCAGTACCAATCGCGCCAAAAGCATAGGTAAAACGACGACCTAATTTATCCGCCATCATTCCAGCCAGAACTTTGCCGAGAATCATTGCGGTATAGGTGCCCACCATATAAGCGGTCATTTCCTTAAACTTCATACCCAGTTCACTTTCCAGATATGAAGGCATCCAGTTATTTACGCCGTAATAACCAAATTGTAGGAAACCTGCGGTTAATGCCCACAAGATAAACATATTACGATTGCGTTTATCTTGAAAAATCAGTTTAAAGGCAGAGGTTTTTTCGGTATTGGCTATTGCATCGTATTGTTTTAATCGAGACTGTTGCCATGCTTCTGGTTCTGGAACAAACATATGCATTAATACAGCAATAATCACTGGGACAATTGCCACGTAAAACAGCATACGCCAACCATGATCTGGAATAATCCAGCCTGCTAGCAGGGTTGCCACAATATATCCGACGGTCCAACCTGCCTGTAAGGTTCCGAGTACAGTTGTGCGATAACGTGTTGGTACATATTCCGCCATGAGGGTATTACAGGCGATATAGAGTGAACCAAGGCCAAGTGAGGCAAAAAATCTGAGGATTCCGAATTGTAGAAAACTTTGGGTAAAACCTAAGCCACAAGTTAATAGCGAAAAGGTGAGAATAGAAATAACAACGATGCGGACACGTCCAAACTTGTCACATGCCCAACCACCAAAAATCCCGCCGATGGCCATACCAGCCAAAGTAAAACTACCGAGCATACCTGCCTGAACTGAGCTTAAGCCAAAATCTGCCTTAATACTGTTTAAGCTGTAAGACAGCAGCATAAGATCCGCACCATCGACCAGCAAAGCCAAAAAGGCAAAAATAAAAGCAATTTTCCAGGTATGTGCTTGTATTGGTGAGCGAGGTGTACTGTAGAGTGTAGCCATAATCCATTACCTACATTTGATTTAAAGCACCTTAAGTCGTTTAAAGTGCTTGGGAGTCATGAAGAAGCTGCTCGAATCATATTTCGGGCAATAATTATTTGTTGAACTTGGGTTGTACCTTCATATAAACGGAACAAACGGACATCTCGATAAAAACGCTCAATGGCATATTCACTGATATAGCCTGCGCCACCGTGAATCTGTACACAGCGGTCAGCAACACGTCCGCACATTTCAGTTGCAAACATTTTTGCGCAAGATGCTTCTGTACTAATGTTTTCGCCATTATCACGGCGACGAGCTGCATCTAAGACCATACATTTAGCGGCATAAATTTCGGCTTTTGAGTCGGCAAGCATGGCTTGAATCAACTGGAAGTTCGCAATAGGCTGACCGAACTGTTTGCGCTCAATTGCATAGTGCAATGCGTCGTTTAACATACGCTCAGAAACACCCACGCTATATGCACCGATGTGTAAGCGTCCTTTATCAAGAACTTTCATGGCCGTTTTAAAACCAACACCTTCTACCCCACCAATCAGTGCAGAAGCAGGTACACGGCAATTTTCAAAAATCACATCACAGGTGTGTGAACCCTTTTGCCCCATTTTTTGGTCAATTTTGCCCAATGTAATGCCTGGTGTATTAGCCTCAACTAAAAAAGCTGAAATACCGCCTGACCCTTTAATTTCAGGGTTCGTTCGCGCCATTACGGTGAAAGTTGCAGCGTGAGGTGCATTGGTAATAAAACGTTTGGTACCGTTTAATACATAAAAATCGCCATCTTTAACCGCACTGGTTTTTAAAGAAGCAGCATCAGAACCAGACTCAGGCTCGGTTAAGCAAAATGAACCAATAATTTCGCCACTTGCATAACGCGGTAAATATTTTTGCTTTTGCTCTTCTGTGCCATCAATCAAAATCGCACTTGAGCCAATACCGTTATTAGTACCAATTAAAGAGCGAAAAGCCGGTGAAGTTTGACCAAGTTCAAATGCAACTCTGACTTCTTCTTCCATGGTGATACCTAAGCCACCATATTCTTCAGGAATTGTGAGGCCAAATAAACCAAGCTCACGCATTTGCTGCACAATGTCATCTGGAATTTTATCTTTCTCTACCACTTCGTTTTCACGAGGGATCAATTCATTTTTTACAAAATCTCGAATTGTTGAAAGTAACTGCTCCAACATCCCTTCATCACGGATCATCTGTGATCTCCTTTTTTATGTATTTCCATCGTACCCATCAGCTATCTCCAGCTTGTCTGGATACCATGTTTTAAATCTTGTTTACTGTGGATGCGTTTCATAGTACGAGAACAAAAACACAAATTTCAAGCTTTTTTGAAAATTAATTTCGTTAAACGAAATTTAAAAACACACCATTACGCAATATCAAACACTTAGATTGTTTCACAATTCATAATCGTTAGAACAAACTAAATAAGACTTGAAATAAATTCCAAAACAAGCATCATAAAAGGAATATAGTTTTGATATGCGAAACAAGGAATTCAAAAATGAGTGTATTAACAGGGAATAATTTCGTAGAAATTGACTTTTCTATTCAAAAAATAGCGATTGTAAAAATTAACCGACCTGAAGCAAAAAATGCACTGAATACAGAGGTTCGCAAGCAACTAGCACAAGCTTTTACCGAATTAACTTTTAATGATGAGATCAATGCGATTGTGCTCACAGGTGGTGAAGAAGTCTTTGCAGCAGGTGCAGATCTAAAAGAAATGGCAACCGCAACGTCCACAGAAATGTTATTACGTCATACCGAACGTTACTGGAACGCGATTGCTCAGTGCCCTAAACCTGTGATTGCTGCTGTAAATGGTTATGCATTAGGTGGCGGCTGTGAACTTGCAATGCATGCCGATATTATTATTGCAGGTAAAGGTGCAACCTTTGGTCAACCGGAAATTAAAGTCGGGTTAATGCCAGGTGCTGGTGGTACACAACGTTTATTCCGTGCGGTTGGTAAATTCCATGCCATGCGCATGATTATGACGGGTGCCATGGTGAGAGCCGAAGAAGCTTATATCATCGGTCTTGTTTCACAAGTCACAGAAGACGACCAAACCATTCCAACTGCGATTCAAATGGCGCAGAGTCTCGCAAAAATGCCTCCAATTGCCCTGCAACAAATTAAAGAAGTTGCGCTGATGAGCGAAGACGTGCCATTAAATGCAGGCTTAACCCTAGAACGGAAAGCATTCCAGTTGCTGTTTTCTACCGAAGATAAAAATGAAGGCGTTCAAGCTTTTATTGAAAAACGTAAACCATCTTATCAAGGTAAATAATTTAAAACGATAATAACAAAGGAATGAAAATGAGCAGAAAAGTATTGATTAGTGCAGGTGGTTCAGGGATTGGACGATGCATTGCCGAGGCATTTTTAAACAATCATGATGAAGTTTTTGTTTGTGATATTAATGCTAAAAGCCTAGAACAGTTTCAACAAGATTATCCAAATTTGCATATACATACATGTGATTTGGCTGATCATGAGCAAATTAAACTCATGTTTAATCAAGCCATTCAGAAACTTGGTGGTATTGATATTTTAGTCAATAACACAGGCATCTCAGGCCCGACCGTTGCAGCAGATGAACTAAGTTTTGAAGATTGGAATACGGTAATTAATTTAAACCTGAATAGTACTTTTTTAATTACCCAGTTAGCCATTCCCTATTTAAAGCAAGCAAAAGCAGGCGTAATTATAAATATGTCGTCTATTGCCGGCCGCTTAGGCTATCCGTACCGATTGGTTTACTCCACTTCAAAATGGGGGCTGATTGGTTTTACCAAAACGCTTTCTATGGAACTCGGTGCAGACAATATTCGAGTTAACGCTATTCTTCCGGGTGCAGTAGATGGTGATCGGGTCCAGCGTGTATTACAGGCGCGTGCCGATGTAGCTCATACCTCACTTGAAGAAGTGACTCAAAATGCACTGAAAAATCAGTCGCTCAAATATTTTGTAAATCCAAAGCATATTGCAGATTTATGCCTATTTATAGCTTCAGATAGCGGACGCTCTATTTCAGGTCAAATCTTGCCGATTGATGGTGATAAACAATGCTTAAGCTAAATCACCCAACCCTATTTTTCCGTTTAATTTCAAATATAGATTAATCATCAGGATGATCGACATGACTTATAATATTAAAAGCATGGCTGTGATTGGTGTCGGTATTATGGGCAGTGGTATTGCTCAAATTGCTGCTCAGTCAGGTCATACCACTTATTTATATGATGCCAAAGCAGGCGCGGCAGAACAGGCTAAAGAAAAACTGGCTGCCACATTTCAAAAGTTAGTCGACAAAAATAAAATTACATCTGAGCAGGCAGCAGCGGCAAATAACCATTTGATTGTTGCTCAGCAAATTGACGATTTAAAAAATTGCGACCTTATTGTAGAAGCAATTGTTGAACGCCTCGATATCAAACAAAGTTTGATGCAGCAGCTTGAAGACGTCGTTTCAGAAAATGCAATTTTAGCCTCGAACACCTCTTCTCTGTCTATTACAGCCATTGCTGCAAACTGCAAAAAACCTGAACGTGTTGTGGGTTATCACTTTTTTAACCCAGTTCCACTCATGAAAGTGGTCGAAGTCATTCGTGGTTTAAAAACTGACCCACTTATTATTGATGCCTTAAATGATCTGTCTCGCGCATTTGGTCATCGCCCTGTTGTTGCGAAGGACACCCCTGGATTTATTATTAATCACGCCGGTCGAGCTTATGGAACCGAAGCGCTTAAAATTTTAAATGAAAACGTCTGTGACATCAGTGAAATTGATCGAATTTTACGTGATGGCGTTGGTTTTAGAATGGGTCCTTTTGAATTACTCGATTTAACTGGCCTTGATGTTTCTCATCCAGTCATGGAGTCGATTTATCATCAGTATTATGAAGAAGCCCGTTACAAACCAAATCCACTGACCAAGCAAATGCTAGACGCTAAGCAACTTGGACGTAAGGTTAATCAAGGTTTTTATAACTACGAAACTGGTTCAAAAACAGGTGAACAACCTGCCAAGTTTGTAGAGCGTTTAGCGCAATATCCCAAAGTTTGGATTGCGGCAGATTTTTTAGATGATAAAAAACAGCTCGAAGATTATTTAACTCAGCAAAATATTGCTCTAGACACCAACGCTGAACCTCAAACAGATAGTTTATGTTTACTCGCTTGTTATGGTGAAGACACAACTCAAACAGCTACTCGCTTAGGGGTTACCCCAGAACAAGCCGTTGCTATAGACATGCTGTATGGCATTGCCAAGCACCGTACCTTGATGCCTTCACTTGTTACAAAATCTGAATACCGACAAGCCGCTCACTCTATTTTCAATCTAGATGGAAATCTGGTGAGTATGATTAATGAAAGTATCGGCTTTGTTGCACAGCGCGTTTTAGCGATGGTGATTAATCTAGGCTGTGATATTGCCCAGCAAAATGTTGCCACGGTAGATGACATTAATGCCGCGGTGCGTCTTGGTTTAGGTTATCCGTTTGGACCAATTGAATGGGGCGATCAAGTCGGTAGCGAAAAAATCTTACTCATTCTGAACCGTATAACAGCACTTACGCATGACCCGCGCTATCGCCCTAGTCCGTGGTTACAGCGTCGTGTCGCACTTCATTTACCTCTTACTTTTACTCACGAGTCTTGAAAAGGAATTTCTCAATGTTAAATGCATATATTTATGATGGTTTACGCAGTCCATTTGGCCGTCATGCAGGTGAACTTGCCTCAATTCGTCCTGATGATTTAGCCGCAACTGTCATTCAAAAACTACTAGAAAAAACTGGTGTGCCGGGCGCGGATATTGAAGATGTGATTTTAGGGGACACCAATCAAGCGGGTGAAGATAGTCGTAATGTGGCGAGAAATGCATTATTACTTGCCGGCTTACCTGTCACTGTACCGGGCCAGACGGTAAACCGTCTATGTGCTAGTGGTTTAGGTGCCGTAATTGACTCGGCACGTGCAATTACTTGTGGTGAAGGCGAGCTCTATATCGCAGGTGGTGTAGAAAGTATGTCGCGCGCACCTTTTGTAATGGGTAAAGCCGAAAGTGCTTATAGCCGTGATGCAAAAATTTATGACACTACCATTGGATCTCGTTTTCCAAATAAAAAAATTATTGCTCAGTACGGCGGACATTCAATGCCTGAAACGGGTGATAACGTTGCAGCCGACTTTGGTATTAGCCGCGAGCAAGCTGATTTATTTGCAGCTCAATCACAAGCCAAATATCAAAAAGCCAAAGAAGAAGGTTTCTTTGCTGATGAAATTACTCCAATTGAGGTTTTCCAAGGCAAAAAATTACCGCCTAAACTCGTTTCAGAAGATGAACACCCTCGCCCAAGCTCAACTGTTGAAGCACTCACAAAGTTAAAACCTCTATTTGAAGGTGGTGTGGTTACAGCTGGTAATGCCTCAGGGATTAATGACGGTGCAGCAGCACTTTTGATTGGTTCAGAAGCTGCCGGTCAAAAATATGGCCTAAAACCAATGGCAAAAATCTTATCAGCCGCAGCTGCGGGTATTGAACCGCGCATTATGGGTGCAGGCCCAATCGAAGCTATTAAGAAAGCCGTTGCGCGTGCTGGTCTTACTTTAGATCACATGGATATTATTGAAATTAATGAAGCCTTTGCTTCACAAGTTTTATCTTGTTTAAAAGGCTTAAATGTTGATTTTAATGACCCACGTGTAAATCCAAACGGTGGTGCGATTGCGGTTGGTCATCCACTTGGTGCATCTGGCGCTCGTCTTAGCTTAACAGTAGCTCGTGAGTTAATTCGCCGTAAAAAGAAATATGCTGTGGTGAGCCTTTGTATTGGTGTAGGTCAAGGTCTTGCAATGGTGATTGAAAACGTTGCATAAACGTTGAACCCGATATCCATTCATCACAACAGCGCAGTGATGAATGGATTTATTTTGCAGAGCGAAATATAATGGCAAAACTATTGCTTTAATTATATTTGAGGATCGAATGTCTCAAAACATGGAAACTGAAAAACCAATAAATTTTGATGAGATACGTTTAGATCCTATTTCGCATATACATCGGGAAAACAACCCGCAATTTATTGCTTCTTTAGCACGCGGTTTAGAACTTTTAAGATGCTTTTCTGCAAATAATCAGGTGCTTGGTAACCAAGAATTAGCAAAAATGACGGGTTTACCTAAACCGACCATTGCACGTATTACCAATACCCTTGTGTCATTAGGCTATTTAAAACAATTGCCTAACTCAACTAAATACACATTAGACATTGGTGTTTTATCTTTAGGATATGCAGCATTATCTAATATCTCGATTCGTAATATTGCTCATCAATATATGGAAGAATTGAGTCAGTATGTTCAGGCTCCTGTGGCGATGGCAACGCGTGACCGATTAAATATGGTGTATATCGATGTTGTACAAATTGAAACTGCATTAAATATGCGCCGTCCAATTGGGTCAACCTTACCACTCCATAGTAGTTCAATGGGTCGAGCTTGTTTAGCTGCAACTCCTGAACGTGAACGCAACTTTCTACTCGATGCACTGAAACAAAAGAATTCCGAAAACTGGCCAGCCATAAAACGCTCTTTAGAACGAGCTTTCCGTGATTACCAAGATTATGGATATTGTTTGTCTTTAGGCGAGTGGCATAAAGAAGTGAACTCGGTGGCTGTACCTTTGGTCAGCTCCAAACACGGTCTTTATGTTTTTAACTGTGGTGCGCCAAGTTTTCATTTAAATCCAGAAAAACTTGAAGGTGAAATTGGACCACGTTTAATCCACATGGTGCACAATATTCAAGATGCCTTGAATGAAACGCACTAACAATCGTGCTTAAAACAATCATGGTTGAGTTGATTAAAATTCCACTTTCATTATGACTAAGGCATGATGAAAAACGCACTCTATACCCCAACCATTATTTTAATGGCAATTGCTGCAGGCATTTGTACAGGCGGAAATTATTTTAGTCAGCCACTCATTCACTCAATTAGTGTAAGCCTAGATTTAACTGAAACAACTACAGCGTGGGTGCCCACTCTAGCCCAAATCACCTACGCATGTGGCTTACTCTTCTTAATGCCATTAGGGGACATAATAGAAAAGCGCAAGCTACTATTTATCTTTATGTTATTGGCTTCAAGTGGATTAATTATTAGCGGTTTTTCGCACAATATTTATCTTTTACTACTTGGCACCGTCATTACTGGTCTATTTTCCAGTTCAGCCCAACTGTTATTGCCCCTTGCTGCAAGTCTGGTTCCGATTCAACAAAGCGGCCGTGTGGTTGGCTTTTTACTAAGCGGACTGATGATGGGTGTTTTACTCGCCCGTTCCCTTTCAGGGCTTATGTCTACACTTTTCGCTTGGAATATTATTTATTTGGTCAGTGGTTTTCTATTACTTGTTATTGCCTTTATTTTGCATCGTAATATCGGGTTATTTCCACCAACCAAATCTGAAAACTATGTAAAAACTATTCGCTCTTTACCACAGATTTTTATTCAAAATCGGCGTTTAAGAACCAGAACTTATATTGGTGGTTTTACATTTGCTTGTGTGAGTTTAACCTTTACCACAATGTCGTTGCTACTGGCTCCAGCGCCCTACTTTTTTAGTGACTTTACCATTGGTCTTTTTGGTTTTGTTGGCGTGTTAGGGACTTTCGTTGCTAATTTCTCAGGCAAATTTATTGATCAAGGCTATATTCATAAAATTTCGATTTATTGCGGCATTGGGCTAATTTTAAGTTGGATTCTTTTTTCACTTTTACCCTACCATTTCGTCTTTTATATTATTGCTTTACTCATTCTCTACGCTTCTCTTTCTGCTGTTCATGTTACTAATCAAAGTATTGTATTTAAACTGAATCAAGAATTACGCTCACGATTTAATGCGATTTATATGACAGGTTACTTTGCTGGCGGCGCATTAGGCACAACAGCGGGAAGCTATGCTTGGAAACACTTCGGATGGATAGGTGTCTGTATTTTAGGCTTAATTTTTGCCGTGCTATGTCTTTATTATTGTTTATGTGATGCAAAAAAACCAGCATAAATATGATGCTGGCTTTTTTAAAATGAAGAACGCGCTTAACTAATTTCGGTACGAATATTATTCACCATATGTAAAAGACGTGGTGCGATATCTTCTTCAAGCTTCTCACGGTTCATAATAAAACTTGGACCGCCACAGTTAAATACCAGTAAACCATGCTGTTCATGAATTAATGGAACAGCAACCGAGTTGACATCTTTATGCCATTCACCCACTGAAAAACAATAGCCAAAATCCTGATAGTCTTTAAAGGCTTTATCTAAATCACGGTTAATCTTGATCCAGTCTTCTTTATGCTTGCTGCGAATCGCATCAAGTAAAAATTCTCGTTCATCTTCAGGCATTGCAGCTAGGCAAGCACGCCCCATCGAACTCAAATGAATCGGTAAATAAGTACCGACCTGACGGCGCATGGTCATATTGCCTTTGCCCTGTACCACATCCAGATAAATCATATTCAGACGATCACGTGTTGCCATTGCAACCGCAGCACCTGCATAGTCAGCCAAATTCTTCATATAAGGATGCGCAATAGAACGAATCGATACATTGGACAGCATGGAATAACCAAAAGCCAAGACACCCACAGAGAGCTGGAATTTGCTCGAATTCGGGACTTGCTTGATATATCCCAAACGAGACAAAGTATGCGTGAGACGAGTAATCGTTGGCTTCGGCAAACCTGTCATTTGCGCCAATTCCTGATTGCCCAGATGCTGATGTTTTGGAGTGAAGCAGCGTAGCAGCTCTAAACCACGAGCTAAAGCCGTAATAAATTGGCGGTCATTTTCATCTTGCATGTCTTCAATCGGATGTAACAACTCATGCCTTAAAGGCGCTAATAGTTTTTCTGTTTGTTCTGCATCTACGGCATCATTCATGATTTTACCAATCTAAATATTTGTTTCGCACTGCGAAAATTATAATCTATTTTTTCTATAATAAACAGTTAAAGCTCATCCATGAATATCTAAACAACAAAGTTAAGTACAATCAAAAAGCAAAGTCAAAATACAGATGCATTTTGACTTTGGTACATTCGTTATCCAATAATTCCTTTCAGCTTTAATTCATCCAGTTTTTCCTGAGAAAGAACCCGGGTTAAAATCGTATCAGTATGCTCACCCAATAAAGGTGGCGCAGTTTTATACTCAACTGGCGTTCTTGAAAGTTTGATCGGCGATCCAATCACGGTGAGCTTTTCACGTTGCGGATGCGGCATATCAACCAGCATTTTTCTTGCAATCACTTGCGGCTCTTGAAAAGCCTGCTCCAGATTATTGATCACCCCAACTGGAACTTTGGCCGCATAAATTGCTGCAACCCACTCATCGGCAGTCTTTGTTAAAAAATGCGCTGATAAAATCCCAATAATTTCATCACGATGCTTGATTCGGTCCGCATTTCGGGTAAAACGCGCATCATTTGGTAAATCGGGTAAACCAATACTTCGACAGAGTTGAATAAACTGAGTGTCATTGCCACACGCAATAATAAAATCACGATCAGCAGCTTTAAACACCTGATATGGCACAATATTGGCGTGTGCATTACCATAGCGCACAGGGACTTTCCCAGAGGACAGATAGTTCATTCCCTGATTGGCCATAGTGGCAATCTGCACATCCAGCAGCGCCATATCAATATACTGGCCTAAACCTGTCGCATGGCGGTTCAGTAAAGCCGCCTGAATAGCAATGGTCGAATAAAGTCCTGTCGCCAGATCAGAAAATGCCACACCTACTTTTTGTGGGCCACCTCCTGCTAAATCATCCTTTTCACCTGTGATGGACATCAGCCCACCCATTCCCTGAATAATAAAATCATAGCCAGGCTCTTCTGCACGTGGACCATCTTGTCCAAAACCCGTAATTGAACAATAAACTAGACCAGGATTGATTGCTGACAATGCAGCATAATCCAGCCCATATTTTTTCAGCGAACCAGCCTTATAATTTTCAATGACAACATCCGTATCCTGAATTAAAGCTTTGATCAGTTCCTGTCCTTCAGAAGTGGCAATATCGATTGCAACTGAGAGCTTATTACGATTTGTCGACTGATAGTAAGCTGCTTCTCGTGTGTCAGATCCAGCATCATCCTTCATCCAAGGAGGTCCCCAAGATCGGGTATCATCTCCGACCTTTGGTCGTTCCACCTTAATCACTTCTGCGCCCAGATCAGCAAGTATCTGCCCACACCACGGTCCAGCAAGTACCCGACTCAAATCAAGTACACGAATTCCATTTAAAGCGCCCATGTTTATCCTACTCACCTGTGCTTAATTTCCTATAGGAAAACTTACTTCACATAAGTTTCGCATAGCGATATATATTTTTAATATACAAACAAGATTTTAAAAAATCAAACCTTAATTTCCCATCAAAAAATATGATTTTTATTC
>NZ_LRPD01000043.1:0-70470 GCF_001605865.1 Acinetobacter sp. NRRL B-65365
ATGTGCATTCTACAGCATTCCCAACCCAATGCAACACCCTTTTTTAAATTTATTGGAATTATTTGATCGAACGCATACTTTTTGAACTGAATAGTTACTTTTATTGGCTTTCCTGAGTGATTAAGAACTTTTTTTAAACAATTAAGTCCAGTAGAATATGTCTCTTGCTTCACACTTTTTGGCACTTCTGATTGAAAATACGGTTTTTGAATATAAAAGCTCGATATCTATTGCTTGCAGTATTATTTACTGTAAGCCCGCTTTGCTATGCCATTTCAACTCATAACTTCTATGAGTTAGCACTATCCATATTAAGTTATAGTAAATGGACGAATACATCCCGTCCTTCTATCTGTGTGATTGATAATTCAGAAGCGGCAAGTCAGTTCCAGATGAACATCCGACAGCTTGCCTATGATTATCAGGTTCAGGCCGTAAGCGCGAAAGATTTCCCTAAGACAGAATGTCATGTGGCCTATTTCACTACGACATCACCACAACAGCAGCAGAATCTGATCCAGTCCTATCCGTCTCGCTCATTACTTTCTTTAAGTACCAACAATCCCGCATGTGAGGTGGGGAGTATTTTCTGCTTATATAATAAGAGAACCTATTCAACTTTTAAGGTTAACCTAGAAGCACTGAGTTATTCCAAAGTTCATATCGATCCACGAGTTTTACTCTTGGCGAAGAATGCGGAGTAAGCACAGATGATTTCCAACTTATATCAATCAACCTCCTTACATGCCTTATTCCGTAAATCCCAGTTTGCGATTTTTGCCATCACCTTTGTAATTTGTTCTTTTACTTTTGCCACAATTTCCATGTTTACCATGGAAACCTACGCTAAACAGAATTTACAACTTTTGAGCCAGACGGTGCTTGAACGAATTCAACCTGCGGTGGTGTTTAGAGATCGTGGGGCAATCGATCAGATTCTAGATGACTATACCCGTGAACACGCCATTCGTACGATCCATGTTTATGACCCTCAGCATCAACTTCTTGCCGAAAGTACTAAAAAAATAGCCCACACCTCAACCATGCAAGATTTAATGGATCGATGGTTTTTACATGATCCAGTTAAATTAATGATTGTTCATCATAAGAAAAAAGTTGGCGAATTGGTGTTATACGGTAGTTCAGAAAATATTTTGCACTTTCTGAAAACGATTATTATCGGTTTGGCAATTTCAATGTTCTTTATTGTGATTGCTTTATTATGGTCAGTGAATATTACCTACCGCCAAATCATGCAAGCAATTAAACCACTGACCCACATCGCCCAACTGGTGAGTGACCAGAAAGCTTATAATCTTCGTTTTCCAAACAACCATATTAAAGAGTTTCAGAACTTAAATACGGTGTTTAATGAACTATTAGAAGAAATTCAAATTTGGCACACTCACCTACAAAAAGAAAATCGTCAACTTTCATTTCAGGCACATCACGATCAGCTCACCGGTTTGCCAAATCGTCATTATTTCTACCAAGAGCTTTTCGATATTTTTGAGAACCCACAGTATCGTCACAATTCTGCCCTATTATTTATCGACAATAATAATTTCAAGATGATCAATGATCAGTTTGGTCACTTGGCAGGTGATGCTGTTCTAAAAGAAATGGGCGAACGTTTAAAACTTTCTGTCCGCCATGAAGATTTTATTGCCCGTTTGGGTGGGGACGAGTTTGCTATTATCCTGCATTCTATCCATCATGCGGATCACTTACAGACCATTGCTGAAGGTTTACTGGCAAGTTGCAAGGAGCCTTTAGATTTCAACGGTGAAATGATTCATTTTGGTTTTAGCTTAGGGATTGCCTTTTCACAGTTTGCAGAGAATCCAGAGGATTTGATTATGCAAGCGGATCAAGCCATGTATAAAGCTAAAAGTTTAAATCCACATTGGTTTCTTTATAAACCAGAAATTTAGGACATGTTATGCGCGCTCACACCATTAAAATTTCATTTATTGCGTTACTCTGCCTAACATTGGCTGGATGTTTAAGTTTTGGCCCGTTGAAATATCGTCAGGTTAAAATGTTAAAAAAAGAGGGGTTCGTTTTAACTGATGAAGGCTGGAGTCTCGGCTTACCAGAACGTTTATTATTTGATTTTAATAAAGTCGATATTAAGCCAGAGCATCAGCAAGAGATTGTACGTCTTGCAACTCAGCTCAATAAATATGACCTGCAAAAATTAAAAATTGTGGGACATACAGATAATATCGGTAATCCTGAATATAACCAGAAACTCTCGGAAGAACGTGCTCAAAGCGTTTCCGCTATTTTCATCGATCAGGGTTTTAAACCAAATAATTTAACTGTTCTGGGTCGTGGTTCAAATCAACCATTTGTGCCAAATACCTCGGATGAGAATCGTGCCAGCAACCGCCGCGTGAATGTGATTATTATTCCTTAATACATTCCAGTCATAAAAAAGCCGACTCAATCTAGTCGGCTTTTTTTATTTAAACCAGTTCAATAATATCGATCGTCGGTGGTACTCTAAACCGAAATGGTACACCCACCATTCCTGTGCCAACAGTCACAAACACATCGGCATGCTCATGCGTGTAAAAACCTTTTTTATGCCCAAGAATAGACACCCGCTTCATAATATAGTTGGTAATCCACGGCAATTCGATCTGCCCGCCATGCGTATGGCCCGATAACATTAATGGTCGAGTAGGTAATTCAGGTACCATATCAACGGTGTCAGGATTATGCGACAGAATCAGCCAAGGTTTGTCTTGAGGTAAGTCTGGCATAAAGCGCATATTCGCCTTCCCTGCCCACAAATCGCCGATACCAATGAGACGAAACTCACCAAAATCAACAATCTTACCTTCTATATCAATCACATTATTCTGCTCTAACGCTTTGCTCAACAATGCCTGAATCGGTGGCCCAGGATATTGTTCGTCGTGATTGCCAGGCACAGAATATACAGGTGCCTCAATTTGCTTGAGTACTTCTAGCTCATGTACCAAACGGTTTTCAGGTTCATAAGTCCAGTCCCCTGCCACCACAACCAAATCAGGTTTTTCTTCATTCAGTCTTTTCACAATCGTTTTTAACTGACGTTCATGGCCTGAAAATAATCCGACGTGCATATCGGCAACCAATGCGACTTTGACAGGACGGGTAAATTCACGTTTTGGATCGAGGCGATATTGATGACGTTTGATATGAACCTGATGTGGCTCAATAAAGCGCGCATAGATCAGTACGCTGCTTAATAAAAAGATGAACCCCGCCTGATGCAAGCTGTAATAACCGACCCAGCCTGCGTAAAGACTAAAGAACCAAAGCGGAACCAACAAATACGAAAGATAAAATGCCAGCAAATGCACAAAGGCTTTAAAGGGATGAATAGTTTCTGTACGTGCCTGATGGATCCAGGCTTGAATAAATGCCCATAATGCCAAAACAGCAAAAATAAGGTAAAAACCAAAAATAATAGTATCTGAATCCGACATTACAGCCCTCATTAACTTCACTTTAGGGACATACGTCTCATCTTATATTTATCTTTTTCGATGAAATGGTATACTCGAGCCCAACTTTTAATCAGTAACGATTATGACGCAATTTTCTCATTTAAATGGCAAACATACAAAGATAAGTACAACCGCTTACAATAAAAATATGCTTGCGATTTATTGCGCCATTACGTTAACGATGACGGGTTGTAGCACGCTACCCAAGCATAAGATTGAGCCTGTGATTCAAACGGTTGGTCAGATCGATACCACCCAAACCTCTTTAGCTCAAGTGATTCGTCCTTTACAAGAACAGCACCCCGATCTGACTGGCTATCATGTGTTGTATGAACCACTAGAAGCACTGGCTGCCCGTCTCCGTTTGATTGACAAGGCAGAGAAAACGCTCGATTTGCAATACTATATCTGGGATAACGACAAGGTTGGTGCTTTGGCACTGCACGCTTTAATTCGTGCCGCTGATCGTGGGGTAAAAGTCAGATTACTGATTGATGATAATAATGCCAAACATACTGAAGGTATTTTCTTAGCGCTGGCACAGCACCCCAATATAGAAGTTAAATTATTTAATCCTTACCGATTCCGTAAATACCGTGCACTGGATATGGTGCTCGACCTAAAACGTATCAACCGCCGAATGCACAATAAGAGCTTTATTGCAGATCATCAGGTGGCCTTGATCGGTGGTCGTAACATGACCAACCAATATTACAATGTCAGTGATACTTATCAATTTTCTGATGTCGATGTGATGCTGTTCGGTACTGCCGTCAATGATATTTCCAAATCATTTGATGATTACTGGAATCATGAATATGCATATGATGTCCGAGAAATTGTGAATCCAAAATCACATCGACTTAGCTATGAAAGTTTAAAGCAGCAACTCGATGAACACTATAAACGGATTACTGTACAGAATTATGTCGATTTGACCAGCCGCTCCCAAGCCATTGATTCACTTATGAATCGGGATATTTCTCTGGAATGGGTCAAAGCTGAGGTGGTGAAAGACTCGCCAGATAAAATCAAATCAAAAGCCAAAAAAGAAGAACATCTGAATTTCCAGCTGATCAATCATCTGGAACAGCCTGAAAAAAATATTGATCTGATTTCAGCGTATTTTGTTCCAGAAAAGAAAGGCGCGAAAATCTTAGGTGACTTAGCCCAAGAAGGCATCAAAGTCCGAGTACTCACCAACTCCTTTAAAGCCAATGACGTCGCTGTAGTCCATGCTTTTTATGGAAAGTATCGTCAGGAGCTACTGGAAAATGGCGTGCAGCTTTATGAGTTCCTTCCAGCATTGGATAAAAATGATTTAGATAAACATACCGAAGATTTAGCGAAAAAAGCCAAGGTTAATCTTAAGGGACTCAGTCGTTCGAGCCTACATGCCAAATTGATGGCTTTAGATGAGAAACAGGTATTTATTGGCTCATTTAATTTTGATCCACGTTCAGCCTATTTAAATACTGAAATTGGGGTGTTACTGAATAGCCCGCCATTAGCACAAGCTGTACATGCCACCATGGATCAAAACCTGAAAACCTATGCTTATCGTTTAGTGTTGGATGCAAATAAGAAAATTACTTGGCAGAGAGAAACGCCAAGAGGTCCTTTGATTTATACCAAAGAACCTAAAATGAAATGGTGGCAAAAAGCAGGCGTGAAAATCATTTCATGGCTGCCAATCGAAGGCTTTATGTAGACTCAGCCGTTTCTGGCAACACAGTCAATACCTTCTGCTGCAATTTAGCTAAGCCTGCGCGCATCTGGCGATCAACTTCTTTGGTTAAACTATCGACGGTATGCCCTTCGACTGAAATCGCAGGCAAAGTCATCAAATGTGCGGTGACTTTCGGCATTTCTAAAACACGCTGCACATGTTCTGCAAAGGTCATTTCGCCAATAAACGGCGCAACCAGATCGAGCTCTCCGTTCTGATTGACATAGCAAATCACACATACCTGTACAGGACGTTGTGCCTCAATAGCTGCCCCCAATAAACGCCCATGTACCTTTTTGACTTTACTTCCGTCTGTTGTGGTTGCTTCGGGGAAGAACAGAACAGGAATATCCTGTTTTAAAAATTCAGTAATCTGTTCACGGATACGGATTGAATCTCCCGAACCACGTTTGATAAATAAAGTCCCGCCCCCTTTTGCCAGTTTCCCCAAGATCGGCCATCTTTCAACTTCGGCTTTCGCCAGAAAGAAAATTCGAGCGCCAGAACCGAGTACAGCGACATCCAGCCATGAGATGTGATTACTCACCCAAAGTGCAGGTTCGCGTGGAATGGTGCCATGGACTTCGACTTCGATATTGAAAACTTCGCATAAACGGCGGCAGAAGTACTGCACATAACGCGTATTTACAGGATTATTTGGATCCTTATATAAACCATGACGGTAAATCAGATAAAAACCTTCACCTATTGTTTCTAGGCCTGAGGCTAACTTTTTACTATACAAACTCAATTTAGAGATTAAATTTAATGGTTGGTTAGTTACCGCAGTTGCTTCTTGAGTCATAAATCATTAAAACCGTACGCATAGATGCACATGTGCATTGAATTCATCCAGTTATATCATGCCGCTATCTACTTATAAAAGTTACCTGCATCATAAAAAACGAATGCGAGCATAATTTTTTTCAATTTTAAAAGGTTTATCTGATCAATTAGTATAAATAAATCGAATTTACTGATTGAAAGGTGATGTGATGAATCAGCAAAGCACAACATCAGAACCCCAAACCACCATTCCCTATGGCTATGCTTTAAGAATGATTCTCGGCTGGTCAATTTTATATATGGGCACACTGGTCGGATTCATTGAGCTTTTACGTCGTAATGTCATATAAATCGAGTAAGCCTTTGCCCTTTACTTGAAGTTTATTCTAGAATAAGACTTTAATAATAAGGATTACCTACTCGCGTGGAAAATTTTGAGCAGCGTCAAAGCGGTGAACGGGCAATTTTAGTCAGTGTGTCTGTTCAGCTACTCGATGATCTTGATGCTGAAGAGTTTCGATTGCTCGCTCAATCCGCTGGTGCTGAAATCCTTGAACATCTTTCTGTTCAACGCAATAAACCTGATCCCAAATTTTTTATCGGATCTGGCAAAGTTGATGAAATCGCTGAACTGGTTAGAGAAACAGAAGCAGAGCTGGTCATTCTCGATCACTCGCTTTCGCCTGCCCAAGAACGTAATCTTGAGCGAATCTTGAAATGTCGTGTGATTGACCGCACAGGTTTAATTCTAGACATTTTCGCCTTGCGCGCCCGTACCCATGAAGGGAAATTACAGGTTGAATTGGCTCAGCTTAAACATTTATCTACTCGCCTGATTCGTGGCTTTACTGGTAATTTAGAACAACAAAAAGGTGGTATCGGTCTACGTGGACCAGGTGAATCACAACTTGAAACTGACCGTCGTTTAATCCGTGTTCGAATTACCCAGCTCAAAGATAAACTGGTAAAAGTACAACAAACCCGTTTGCAAGGTCGTGCAGCAAGACAAAAAGCAGCTATCCCAACCATTTCACTGGTCGGTTATACCAATGCTGGTAAATCAACTTTATTTAATATACTGGCAAAAAGTGATGTCTATGCAGCGGATCAACTGTTCGCAACACTCGACCCAACCTTACGCCGTTTAGACTGGGATGGTATCGGCACTGTGGTATTGGCGGATACTGTCGGCTTTGTTAGAAATCTGCAACATGATCTGGTTGAATCATTTAAAGCCACATTAGAAGAAACCTTAGAAGCCACTTTGCTGCTTCATGTGATTGATAGCAGTAGTCCAAATATGCCAGAACAGATTGAAGCCGTTGAATCTGTTCTCAAAGAAATTGGTGCCGACGCGCCAATTTTGCATGTTTATAATAAAATCGACCAGAGTGGCGATGCTGCTAAAATTATTTATAAAGCCGCTGATCTACCTGACCGTGTTTATGTTTCCGCACATTCAGGACAAGGGCTAGAGCTACTTGCTCAGGCAGTCCAACAATGTCTATTGGGCCAGTTACAAGATTTTGATTTAGTGTTAAAACCTGCTTATGGGAAACTCCGTACCCAGTTATATACGCTGAATGTCATTCAGTCCGAGCATTATGATGACTACGGCAATTTACATTTATCGGTCTGTATTGCGCCGCATAAACTGGAACAACTCATTAAACAGGCACATTTGCCATTAGACGAAATACTTGGAAAAAAAGCTTCCTTATTCCAGCGACCTTTGGAAGAATTTGAGATCGACCAACCATCACCCTAATTGCAATCAGCCATCGTTTAGATCAGCGAGCTTAAGAGAAGAAAATGAAAGAGATTGATTGGACAGCCTGGTTTTTTACGATTTTATTAATCATTGTATATCGTGAGGGGGCTGTTGCGATCACCAAAGCCTTTGGTCATCCAGAATTAGGCAATCTCGTTGGACTGCTGAGCTTACTGGTAACTTTATTGATCTGGAGACGTTTCAAAAAAATCTCCAACCGCTTGATCGATACCAATAACAAGATCATGAAAGAAAGTGCTTTTGCCTTTCTGCCTATTTGTGCAGGTTCATTAATTATGCTGGTGCATTTAGGTAAAGAAATTCCTTTATTTTTATTTATCTTAACCTTTAGTACGTTATTGCCGCTGTGGGTTTACGCCAAAATGGCAAAACGCTGGTTATAAGGGGCTGATCTATGTTTATGGTTATTTATGGATTTATCATCACCCTGATCAGTTACCTGATTGCAAAGCCCTTAAATAAAAAATTCCCGCAAATTCCATTGATCGTTTTTGCTGTCTTTATTGTGATTGGTTTACTGTTCATTTTAGGCGTTCCCTATGAAAGCTATCTGGACAATGTAAATAACGTATTTAACCATTTACTGGGTTATGTCACTGTTGCTTTGGCAATTCCACTGGCTGCTATGCGCTATGACGATTTGCCGATCAAATCAATGCTCGGGATTTTATGTTTTGCCAGTATTAGCGCAGTGGCACTGCCAATGGGCTTGGCTTATTTACTGCATATGTCTGAACCGACCATTCTTGCTTTTGCGACGCGTGCCGTGACCACACCGATTGCACTGAATATTGCGACTCTGCTTCATGCACCTCTAATGTTGGTGACGCTGATTGTCATTTTATCTGGGGTGATTGGTGCTGCATTTTCGCCGTGGATCTTAAAACACATTCATGATGAACGTGCCTCAGGTCTGGCTTTAGGTCTGGCAGCACATGCCATCGGTACTGCTCAGGCATGGCAACGTGGCCCTGTCGCTGGCCGATATGCCGCTTTCGGCATGGCAGTCAATGGCGTGTTTACAGCAATTTGGCTGCCTACTTTTATTTTATCTTTATCTTAAAATTTGCCACAAATATCAGTTAATTATTGAACTGGTTGTCATAAATCATCCATAATGGCGGGCTTAACGTTAAAAGGATTTTTAATGATGGGCAAACAATTATTAGGTGCGTTATTCTTAACTGCGGTGAGCAGTTTTACTTTTGCAGAGGATATTACGGGGCTCTGGCAAAGTATTGATGACAAAACGGGGGCACCTAAAGCATTAGTTGAAATTCGCAAAGAGACGAATGGCACCTATGCTGGAAAAGTCGTAAAACTCACACCACGTACAGGCTATACACCAAAAGAAACTTGTGTAGATTGTCCTGCGCCATATACCAACAAACCCATTGTCGGTCTGGATGTTGTGACAGGTTTAAAATACACAGATGGTTTGAATTATACCAATGGCCGTATTCTCGATCCAAATACAGGCAAGGTTTATAGTATGAAAGCCAAATTAAGTGCAAATGGCAAACGTCTGCATTTACGTGGTTATCTGGGCGTTTCTGCGCTAGGCCGTAATCAGATCTGGATACGTGCCGAGTAAAAATTTGCAGGGCTAATAAATTACCCTGTTTATATTTAAATATGTTTAAAAAGCCTCTTCATCATCTAAAGATGGAGGGGCTTTTTTTAATGAAAAAATAAAAAACTATCGAATTTTCAAATATAAATATACAACTGTAAAATAATGATTGAATCTTTAATTAGAGATACTACATAATAAAAACGGGTGTTAAACGGATTTTAATGATGAGCAAAAAACTAATAAGCGTTTTATTTTTAACAATGATCAGCAGTTTTACTTTTGCAGAGGATATTACGGGGCTCTGGCAAAGTATTGATGACAAAACAGGGGCGCCAAAAGGGTTGGTTGAAATTCGAAAAGAAACCAATGGAACATATACTGGCAAAGTTGTAAAACTCACACCACGTACAGGCTACACACCTAAAGAAACCTGTGTAGACTGCCCTGCACCTTATACCAACAAACCGATTGTAGGTTTAGATGTGGTGACAGGTTTAAAACATAGTGAGGGCTTAAACTATAGCAATGGCCGTATTCTCGACCCGAATACAGGCAAAATTTATAGTATGAAAGCCAAATTGAGTGCAAATGGCAAACGTCTGCATTTACGTGGATATCTAGGTGTTTCTGCACTGGGCCGTAATCAAATCTGGATACGTGCCGAATAAGACATTCTGATTAAACAAATCAGCAATGTAACTTGGATGATCCCACGTCAATCCATCGTAATTTAAGACAAAGGCTTCTTCATCTTGGTAAAAGGTGAAGAAGCTTTTTCTATTCTCTTTAAAACTGACAGGCATAAAATGATGCCAATGTCAGATCCTCTTACATGTACGTAGCGACATGAGAATCGAGATTAAAAAAGCAATAAAAAGCCCTGTATCAAACAGGGCTTTTTATTTAAAACAATATCAACTTAACGATTTTGTAGCTTGGCATAATCTAAAAGTACATTTGCCGCTTCGGTGATGAAGGTTTCTTCTTCAGGAAGTGGCGGACGTAAATGCGCTTTCATTTTGGCACGAGATTCAATCAAAGCATCAATCGAAGCTTGGTAACTTTCCCAGTTTGCATAAGGTGCCAGACCTGTTGCTGCACGGCGCTGATTTTCAGCATTCAAAGTTTGCTTTTCTAGATCAAGTAACTCTGCACGACGCTGGTTGATATCCAGCACCACTTTCTTCTGATCAGAGGTTTTCTTGGCAATCGCTTTACGCGTTTCCAAATACTTAAACTGTGAATCGGCTGCTACACGTTGCTGAGATGATTCCGTTAACTTGGCAATATAAGGTTGTACTGAACCTTCACGCTTAAATGGTGCAGTTGGAATCGTATCCCACTTCAAGGCATTTTTCGCTTTACGTTCACCAAACTCTTCATTGTAGATATCAACGAGTTTGATGTCTGGCACAACCCCTTTATTTTGCGTACTTCCACCCGTAATCCGGTAGAACTTACGTTGGGTCAGCGTTGCCTGACCATAAGCCAGTGAATCCAGTTGAACCTGCGCCGTACCCTTACCTGTAGTGGTGCTACCAATGATAATACCGCGCTCATAATCCTGAATTGCAGCCGAATAAATCTCACTTGCAGAAGCCGATGCCAAGTTGACTAATACAGCCATTGGGCCAGCATAAAGCTGTTCGCCACCATCCGTATCTTCAAAGACATTAACATTGCCATTGCCATCACGGATCTGTACCACTGGCCCTGACTTGATCACCTGACCCAGCATACGTGCCACTTCTTCTAAAGAGCCACCTGGGTCATTACGCAAGTCAACCAAAATACCTTCAACTTTTTGCGCTTTCAGCGATTCCAAAGCTTTAGCTGTATCTTCAGAAACTGAACGGTACTCGGTTCCCGCGCGGCGTGAGCGATAGTCGAAATAGAATGATGGAATTTCAAGGACGCCAAATAAGTGTTTTTTACCGTCACGGGTGATTTCAACCGTACGCGAACGAACACCCGCATCTTCTTCCTGAATAATGTCGCGCGTTAAGGTGACATTACGTGCCTGACTCATTGGTGCCCCTGCACCTAATAAACGAACCACCACTTTGGTGCCACGTTTACCGCGAATCAAACCAACAATTTCCGAGCTCGGCCAGCCGATCACATCCACCATTTTATCGCCATCTTGAGCGACACCAATGATGCGGTCTCCTGATTTCACCTGACCAGACTTGCTTGCAGGGCCACCTTCAACAATCGTTTCGATCTTGGTGTAATCTTCATTGCCACGTTCTGGACGGATCGAAACACCAATCCCCTCAAGTTGCAAGGTGGTTTGACGATTCAGCTCCATCGCATCAATTGGAGGATAATAGTTACTATGCGGATCATAGGTCGCCATCATCGCATTCAGGGTTTTATCGAGTACATCGTCACTCTTGACCCGACCAATACGCTCTAACTGGCGGGTATAACGCTTGGTTAGCGTCTGAACTGGAGTTAAATCTTCTGGGCCAGTCAAATCCTGACCATTGGCTAGCGATGGATCTGCTTTTAACGCTTTTTGCTTGGCCTGTTCTTCTTCTTTGCTAATCGTCAAATTAATCAGCTGTGAAACCAGCATTTTTTGCCAATGTGCCCGTTGCTCAGCAGCGGTCTGGAAATACGGTGCTTTTTCACGATCCGTTTCAAGATAGACATCTTTTTGATTTAAGTTCTGTGGCTTCTTCAACTCGGCCAACATAAACTCATAGAACTGTTTCAAACGGTCACGATATTGGGCGTGAATGGCAAAAGGCCCAGTTAAGTTCCCTGCTTTTAATGAGCTACCAAAAGTTGAACCATACTTATTCTTATAGTCTGCAACTTCACCGCTTAAAAATAATGAATGATCTGGATCAAGACTATCAAGATACATATCCAAAATACGGTTTGAAGTGGTTGCATCTAAACGCATATTCAAATAATGCTGGCGATCAACCAAAGTTGCGAGCTGACGTGACACGAGCGCTTGTTCTTGTGATGGCTTGATGACGGTTGAAACAACTGGAGTCTCGGTCGCCGCAAACGCCTCATTCATGGTATGAGAGAAAAATAAACCACCAGTCGCAATCGCAACTGCACACGCTATCATTTGAAGTTTCATAAAATTTTGGTACTTCCTTGGATATGGCAATTATTACACGCTGATACTGTCAATATGAACACATTTCATTCGATACTTTACCAACTTGCAGAACTCATTGGTCGTCATAAATAAATGACCAATAAGCACTTATCATCAATATCATGTAGTTTTATCATATTCTGTACTGACAAAATGTAGCAAATCATTGCACAATTTAGCTATCGTTTTTTTCATCAAAATTCAAACGGAATCCTTATGATCGGCGCATTGATGCTAGATATTGCTGGCACAGAACTTACTCAAGAAGATATTGAACTATTACAAGCTCCGCAAGTCGGTGGCATGATTTTATTTGCGCGCAACATTGAATCACCTCAACAAGTCCGTGCTTTAACCGATCATATGCGTCAAGTCCGTCCAGATATTCTGATTGCTGTCGATCAGGAAGGTGGACGTGTACAGCGCTTAAGACAAGGCTTTACCTTGTTACCCGCAATGGGACGCTTAGGCGAGCGTTATCTCACTCATCCTGAGCAGGCAATTGAACTGGCTGAACAATGTGGCTGGCTCATGGCGATTGAAGTATTGTCTGTTGGTATTGATTTTAGCTTTGCACCTGTTTTAGACCTCAATGACGTTAGTGATGTTATTGGCGATCGTGGCTTTGCAAAAAATATACAGGACATCGTTCCACTTGCAGATGCCTTTATGCGAGGTATGAAAAAAGCAGGAATGGCGACGACGGGTAAACACTTCCCAGGGCATGGTTCAGTCAAAGCTGACTCACACGTTGCAGCCGCAATCGACAGTCGTTCATATCAGGAAATCTATGACAAAGATATGCAAAGCTTTATCAAGTTGATGCCACAACTCGATGCCTTGATGCCTGCTCATGTGATCTATGATCAAGTTGATCCAAATCCAGCAGGTTTCTCACCTTTCTGGTTACAAGAAATCTTACGTAAACAACTTAAATTTGACGGCGTACTTTTCTCAGATGACTTGAGTATGCAAGCTGCCTGTGTCGCAGGCGGTGCAGATGCACGTATCCAAGCAGCATTAAATGCAGGTTGCGATATGGGTCTGGTATGTAATGACCGCGCCGCAGCGTGTACTGCATTGGATGGCATCCAAACATTGGCTTTACCAAACCAACAACGTTTAGAGCGTATGCGCGGTAAAATTCCAAATATCCAAATCGGTACAACATTAACTTTAGACGATGAAAACTGGCATAACGTCAGAAAAGTCATTGAAGAATTTAAGAATTCGTTCTAACTTTACTAAGATCATTGATAAATCTTTATTGCATAAGATTTTCTCAACAATTAGATACTCGGTAAAGTCATCCGCAACCTGCGTGATTTCAAAAAGATAGATGCTATGTCTACTATGTTGAAATTAATCACATGCAAGAAATGAACAGGTTTTGCGGGTGACAATGGTTTTGCCTACTTTTCCCGAAAGAAAAGTAGGTCGAGCCGAAGGCTGATAACTAAAATAAGATGAGAACACAGTATGACTCTGCTATGAAAATTACGGCATAAAAAATATCAAAGATAAATTTATGGAAAAAAATAGAGTCTAGGACAGATGACACAAAAACTTTCAAAACATCGCCATATTTCATTTACTGCACACTACACAGGCTATATCTGGTATCAAATGGGGATCTCACATCCAGCACTAGCAACAAAAAAAGGCAAGACCCTCGCCGCCTTAGTCCACCCAATTGAAAGCTGGGCTGAAAAATATGTTGGCGGCAGCATGCGTACCACATTAAAGCAACGCCACACCATGCTTGATTCACATTTAGAAGCACTGATTCAGCAACACCCCGACTTGCAGGTACTGGAAATTGCCTGTGGCCTATCCCCTCGCGGCTGGTGGTTTAGACAACATTACCCTGAGATCACCTATCGTGAGCTAGACTTGCCGGACATGGCAGCCACAAAACAAGCAGCGTTACAACAGATTGAACAAAATACCGATGAAGTGTTGTCTGTCGATTTATTTACTGAAGCATTTGCTTCGGCATTTGAAGTGTTTGATCCGCAACGTCCATTGGTGATCATGAGTGAAGGGCTGATAAACTACTTTGAAAAACCGTTGTTACAGCAACTCATTCAAGCCATTGCCACCTACGGCCAAAATTTTAAAGAACTGCATTATTTAACAGATATTTATCCAGAACCCACTCAAAACAAATTGGCGACCATTATCTGGAATAGCAGCCGTTTACTCAAATGGATGTCACGCAGTGCCTTTAGCTTTCATTTCAAAACCCCAGTTGAAGTCGAAAACTTTTTTCATGAAGCTGGTTTTAACCACGTCGATGTCTTGCAACCCAAACAATTTTTTGAACAGACCGCTTTAGAAAACAAGCAACAACATTTAGGCGATTTAGTCTGGGTCATTCAGGCAAGCAATAAATAATCCTCAATAAAAAAGGGAAATGGTTGATCCACTTCCCTTTTCCAATTTTGAAAGATTGATTAAATCTGTTTTTGACGCTCAATAAAGCGAGTTAAGCGCTCAGCCACATCAAAACTACCATGCTTAAATAAGATACGTAAGCCTTGTTCTGTTGCATCAAAAATTAAGCATTCAATTTTAAACTCGCCTTCTTCATCCACTAAATTCAAAGCCAAATCACGTGGATACTGACTGACAAAATCAAGCTGTTGCGGTTGATGAAGTTTTAAGTAAACGCCAAAGAAGGTGATATCAACAATGCTCACCGCTGCCTCAGTATCTAAATGACGATGGGTCAGTTTGGTTTCTGGTTGCAAGACTGCAATACGTTCTTCACCACGACGCTCAATCTGTTGCATCTGTTCACGATTCATCGGAATGATGCCATCCAGATTGTCGATAGATTCACCTTTTAAGAAGGTGGTAAACAGATTCATGGTTTCTTTACGACGTTGCAATTGCGGGACATGATCTGCATTGGCAATCAAGGCAAACTGCATGTCTTGGCATTGCAAGGCAAAATCTGCATTTTCATGGGGCAAGGTAAAGCTATCGTACTGCCCTGCCGCAACTAACGTTTTACATTGTGGTACAGGCACATTACTTAAACGCAATAAGCGGTTGCAGTTAATTTCATAACGCTCGCGCTCTGTGGCACTAAACTCAGCCATTTGTCTGAAGAACAGGCGCTTAGCAGTTGGCGACATGCGTGTTTTGTCCAGTTTCGCATGATTCACAAGATAGAGAATAACAGCCTGTCCAAACTCTTCCATGCGATCTTCACGCATTAAATGCAAAGACTCTTCAAGCAGCATACGCCAGCTTTTACGTGTCTTCTGCATGACCCCCATCAATACCATACGGTCAATCAGTTCTGGGCGCTGGTCTGCAAATGAAGAAGCGACCACCGACCCCAATGACATCCCCATCATTGAAACCTTATCGATACCAACAATATCAAGCCATTGACCAAGCATTTTTGATAAATCAGGGAGTTCCAGAATTCCAGCAGATTCACCTGTATCAACATTACGAATCTGTTGATTCGCGCCCATTGAAGGTAAATCGATTAAAATCACAGGTCCACTCTCAAAGAGTTGCTCAACGCAATACTTATAAGAGTTAAAATTTTGAAATGCGCCCCCGACAATGACAATCGGCGTGTTATAGATCGTTTTAGGATCTGCAATCGCCATATATTCAATTTTCCAACCATCGATCCATGTTGTACGCGCTGGTTGTTTAAAACTGTTTTTATTGTATATGTCGAAAAAACCAAAGCCTGTGTAGGTATGATTTATATCCGAGTCCATTTGGATAATGGAATTCATGTCCTTCCTCCATCCTTGTTTATTTTTCTGTTGCAAGCATCACACTTTTACCGATTGCTAGCTGCAAGTTAACAAATTTATAAAATTTGTATTACATTTATCCTATACTTTTTCATTCTATACATATGCACGTTTTATACGCAATCATTTCCTTAACCACTTATCTTGTTTAAATGAATAATCTTTTGCAAAATATGTAGTCTTGGCTTTAGATTCAATATCTTCATCGCACTAAAATAAAAAATTTTGCGCCAATTAACGTTTTATAATTTTTTGAATTGTTAGTTTCGCCTATTCATTGTTCAGCATTTGGCTGTTACTATCTTTATAAATACATGCAAATATCAAACTGCTATGCAAGACTCTATTCAAAATTATATGCAACAAGTCGGTGCTCAAGCGCGTCAGGCATCTCGTATGTTAACGAGTGCATCAACGCATTTGAAAAATCATGCCTTGTCTGCCATCTATACAGCCTTGGAAAATAATCAGGCTCAGATTTTAGCAGCCAATCAAATTGATATGGACAATGGTCGCCAACGTCAATTGGATAGCGCCCTGCTGGATCGTTTAGAGCTTACCCCCGCACGCTTTAAAGGCATGCTCCAAGGCTTAAAAGATGTAATTGGTCTTGTTGACCCAATTGGTGAAATTACAGATTTAGCTTATCGCCCTTCAGGTATCCAGTTGGGTAAAATGCGCGTTCCTTTGGGCGTGATAGGGATGATTTACGAATCAAGACCAAATGTGACCCTTGAAGCGGCATCACTGGCGTTGAAATCTGGTAATGCGATTATTTTACGTGGTGGTTCAGAAGCACTTGAGTCAAACAAGGCGATTGCGACCGCGATCCAGCATGGTTTACAAATTTCGGGCTTGCCTGAGCATGCGGTTCAGGTGATTGATACACCAGATCGTGCAGCTGTTGGACATCTAATCACCATGACTGAGTTTGTTGATGTAATTGTTCCGCGCGGTGGTAAAAGCCTGATCGAACGTATCAGCAATGAAGCACGTATTCCTGTCATTAAACATTTAGATGGCAACTGCCATGTGTTTGTTGAAGCTCAGGCCGACCTTCAAAAAGCGTTACCGATTGCCCTGAATGCAAAAACGCATCGCTACGGCGTATGTAATGCTATGGAAAGTTTATTGGTTGACGAAGCGATTGCTGAAGAATTCTTACCACGTATTGCTGAACTGTATGCCGAAAAGCAGGTTGAACTGCGTGGCTGCCCTGAAACTCAACGTATTTTAGGTGTCTCGGTCAAGGCTGCAACGGAAGAAGACTGGTACACCGAATATCTAGGGCCAATTCTTGCTGTAAAAGTTGTGACGGGAATGGATGAGGCGATTGAGCATATTAATAAGTATGGTTCACACCACACCGATGCCATCATTACCGAGAACTTTAGTCTAGCACGCGAGTTTTTGGCACGCGTTGACTCAAGCTCAGTGATGATCAATGCTTCTACCCGCTTTGCTGACGGTTTTGAATATGGTCTAGGCGCAGAAATCGGGATTTCAACCGATAAAATCCATGCTCGTGGCCCAGTTGGCCTAGAAGGTTTGACCTCGCAAAAATGGATTGTGTTTGGCGACGGTCAAATCCGCCAATAATTAAATTTGCTATATAAAAAAACGCCTGATATTGATCAGGCGTTTTTTATTTTTATTACTTATGCAGTTAAGTTCAGATTTCTTGACATATGCCCTTGCTTAGATCAAGTTGTTGCATGACCTGCGTAACAATTTGTTCAGGTGATAAAGCAATATCAATCGTAATTGCTTCATAAGCATCAGGTTCTTCTAAAGTATCCAGTTGGGTTTGTAATAAGGATGGATCAAAGAAATGTCCCGATCTGGCTGCCAGCCTTTGTTGTAATAACTCATACGAGCCTTTTAAGTACAGAAACTTAATGTTCTGGTCTTGTCCTCTTAAAATATCACGATACATTCGTTTTAAAGATGAGCATGTAAATACCGTAGTTTCACCCATGCTTTGCTTTGTTTCGATCACCTGACGAATGGCTTGTAACCAAGGTAGACGATCTTCATCTGTCAAAGGTATGCCTTGGCTCATCTTACTTTTGTTGGCAACCGAATGCAGTGTATCACCATCAACAAAATCACAAGCCAGACGCTCCGACAATAACTCACCAATGAGGGTTTTTCCTGTCCCACAGACACCCATTGCAATCACAATCATGAATTATCTCCCTCTAATCCCTACAAAATAGCGCTAAGCAACAATGTAAAAGACAAACCAAGTACCGAAATAATCGTTTCCAGTACCGACCAAGTTTTAAGTGTCTGTCCAACCGTCATACCAAAATACTCTTTGATTAGCCAGAAACCTGCATCATTCACATGCGAAAAAATTAAAGAGCCAGAACCCGTCGCTAATACCAGAAGTTCAGGTCTAACCACCACACCAGCTGCCGCAGCAATCGGTGCAACAATACTACACGCCGTCGCCATAGCCACTGTAGCCGAGCCTGTTGCCAGACGTATCAAAGCGGCGACAAACCACCCTAACAGTAAAGGTGAAAGATTTGCTTTTAAGGCAGTCGATACAATTTCATGGGAAATCCCACTGTCTCTTAAAATACCACCAAAACCACCGCCTGCACCGACAATCAACAAAATACCAGCAATTGACGCCAGACATCCACCACAGAATTTTTCGATTTGCTCACGATTGAATCCTTGCATGGAACCAAAGGTAATAAAGCTGACCAACACCGCAATCAACAATGCAATATCAGAAGAACCAATGAAACGTAATAGCTCATTTGGAAAGGTTTTTGGAGCAAAGAAAATATCTGCCCAGCTTCCGACCAGCATGAGTACAACGGGTAACATGATCGTAAACAGCGTAAGACCAAAGCTTGGTAATTCACGAGTTCTGTCATGATTTACTTCAACAAATTGTGTCGCCAGCGGGTTGTTTTCAGGCAATTTGACATACTTGTTGATCCATAAAGCATATAACGGACCCGCAACAATGGCAGTCGGAACACCGACCAACAAACTGTACATAATTGTTTTGCCAATATCAGCATGATAGGCCTGAACCGCGAGTAAAGCAGCGGGATGTGGGGGAATTAAACCATGCACCACCGATAGACCTGCGACCATGGGCAAGCCAACGACAAGCAATGATTTACCTGTCCGCTTAGCAATGTTGAATACAATTGGGATCAGTAGTACAAAACCGACTTCAAAAAAAACAGGAAGACCAACGATAAGTGCAATAAACATCATGGCCCAATGAATATACTTTTCACCAAACCATTCAATTAAAGTAATTGCAATCCGTTCTGCACCGCCCGATTCGGCCATCATCTTGCCGAGCATGGTGCCTAACGCAATCACAATTGCAAGGTGGCCCAAAGTGTTCCCAGTCCCCTTTTCATAGGATTTGACAATCCCGTCCATTGGCATACCAACGGCAAGACCTAAACCGAGAGAAACAATAATCAGAACTAAAAAGGGATAAATTCGAAACTTCGCAATCATAACCACTAAAGCAATAATCGCGATTACAGTGTAGATAAGCAACATGCCACCTTGAACCGTCTCCATGTAAAACTTCTCCTTGGAGTAATACTATTTAGGCACCAACCTAAACAAAGGTCTTCAATCAAAGTAATCCTACTGTTGAGACACTAATTTTTATATTTAGGTATGACCAGCGTTCACTGGCCATAACGACACGACATCTAAAGCGCATAAAATGCACTTCATTTTTTATAAATTTTGACTAGATTTATAAAGCTTTTAACTGGCTCGCAATTTGTGCCAAGCGAGTAATTTCAGCCCAGTCCTGAGTCGCGACAACCGCTTTAGGTGTTAACCATGAACCACCGACGCACACGACATTAGGTTGCTTTAAGAAATCTGGTGCTGACTCAGCCGAGATTCCACCCGTTGGACAAAAACGTAAGTTTGGAAATGGACCATAAAAGGCTTTTAGCATTTCAACACCGCCAGCCTGTTGAGCTGGGAAGAACTTCACGATGTCATAGCCCAATTCAATTGCCTGAATCAGATCACTTGGTGTCATCACACCCGGCAATAGAGGTAAGCCAGCATCTTGTGCAGCCAAATGCAGATCTTTAGTTAAACCCGGAGATACACCAAATTGAGCACCAGCATTTTTAGCTTGAGCACAATGTTCCGGTTTGGTAATGGTACCGACACCCACCACAATGTCATCAGCCAATTGACTCGCACGCTCAATGGCAGCCAGTCCCGCGGCGGTACGCAAAGTAATCTCAAGAACTTTTACACCACCCGCATGTAACGCGCGTGATACATCTTCACCTTGCTCGGCAGAATCAAATGCCAATACAGGAATGACTGGACCTAATTTGACGATATCTTCAATTTTAATCATTATTTTTCAGTTCCTTTGATTCAAATCTGCTCTGGCGAATTTTCACCAACTAATGCACCAAACACAGATGCGCCATGTTCAGCTGGCGCAGCAGCAGCACGGAAAACACCAAATAATTCACGGCCAAAGCCAACTTCGTTTTCAGCCTGATGTTCTGGCTGCGCAACAGGTCGTGCTTGCCATACATCGTTATCTATTTCAACATCGAGTACGCCTGCCTCAGCATCAATAATCAACATGTCCCCAGTTTGAACTTTAGCAATCGGTCCATTTAACAAAGCTTCTGGAGATAAATGAATTACCGCAGGAACTTTGCCTGAGGCACCAGACATACGCCCATCCGTCACTAAAGCAACATGGAAACCTTGATCTTGTAAAACACCCAGCACTGGCGTCAGACGATGCAATTCAGGCATACCGTTGGCACGGGCACCTTGAAACCGAACAACTGCAATAAAGTCCCGGTGCAACTCACCACGATCAAACGCAGCTTGCACAGCTTCTTGAGAATCAAAGACAATTGCGGGAGCTTTAACTTTACGATGTTCAGGTGCAACAGCAGAAATCTTGATGACACCACGACCAAGGCGACCTTGCATTAAACGCAAGCCACCATCTGGTTGAAACGGGGCGTCAATGCTACGAAGGACTTTATCATCAAGACTTTGAACCACACCGTCAACCCAAATGAGCTTAGCGTCAATTAATTTAGGTTCTTTTGTATAATGTTGTAAGCCTTTACCTGCAACTGTCGTTACATCGTTATGTAATAAACCAGCCTCGAGTAAGTTACGAATAAGGAATGCTACTCCACCCGCAGCTTGGAAATGGTTTACATCGGCTTTACCATTTGGATAGATTTTTGCCAGTAGCGGAACAACAGCAGACAACTCATCAAAGTCATCCCAGTCAATCAAAATGCCAGCCGCGCGTGCAATTGCAATAAGGTGTAACGTGTGATTAGTTGAACCGCCTGTAGCGAGTAAAGCCACGATGCCATTGATAATGGCTTTTTCATCAACAACATGACCAATTGGAGTGTAGTTACCTCGCTCTGCAGTTAAGTCAAGAACACGCTTAGCGGCTTCAGCGGTCAGTGCATCACGTAATGGTGTATGAGGGTGAACAAATGCGGCGCTCGGCAAATGTAAACCCATCACTTCCATTAGCATCTGGTTACTGTTCGCAGTCCCGTAGAATGTACATGTCCCCTGACCATGATAGGCCGCTGATTCAGCTTCAAGCAAAGCATCGCGACCCACTTGGCCTGTAGCAAATTGCTGGCGGATTTTGGCTTTATCATCATTCGATAAACCACTACTCATCGGACCGGCAGGAACAAAAATAGTCGGTAGATAACCAAATTGTAAGGCACCAATCAGTAAGCCTGGCACGATCTTATCGCACACCCCGAGACACAATGCCGCATCGAACATGTTATGCGAAAGTGCAATCGCGGTACTCATTGCAATTGTTTCACGTGAAAACAATGACAATTCCATACCAGCATTACCTTGAGTAATACCATCACACATTGCTGGTACACCACCAGCAAACTGTGCCACACCACCATTTTCACCAGCGGCTGTTTTTATAATGTCTGGAAACGTTTTGTAAGGGGCATGTGCCGAAAGCATTTCATTATATGAAGACACAATACCAATATTAGGTTCACGTCCAACTTTAATAATTAATTTTTCATTATCTTCCATGCTGGCAAAACCATGCGCTAGGTTGGCACACGAAAGCGCGCCACGAGCTGGAAATTTACCTTGGGCATGTTCAATACGTTGTAAATATGCAGAACGCGTTTTTTGGCTACGCGCAATTACTCGTTCGGTAACTTTTGCCAATATTGGGTTGGGCAAGTCCATGCTGGACGCTCCTGTACAACTGGATAAGCTGGAAAATAAATGCAACAGATGATCGACATCCTGATCACCTGTTAAAGGATGTACAATAGTATTAATGCAAAAAGCGACATGCAAGCCCTCAGCAATGCAACAAACTTGTACAAAATAACAGCGTGAATATTTTTATCGCTTAATTCCCTTCACAGAAATGGTTTTACTTTTGTTAATATAAATTGATCCATCAGAATAAATAAATATGAGAAAATTCTATTATTTTCAAAGCAATAAAATATATTTATAAATGTAGAATTACCTCTACTTTCGGTGCCATTTTATATTAAAAATATTTATCACTTACTGTTTAAACCTATATAACAGTGGCAAAAGCTGAACTTCATTTACGTATATTATTTGTAATATATTTTTCCGATTAATATAAGAGACATCATTTATTATTTAAGAAACACTTCCACTTAATACTTGAATTTTACACTGAATAGTCATCTGTTCTTTATAAATATATAGAAGAATCTGATTGCATCATCTACAAAAAAGCCGCATATCATGTTTAAACTTTAGACTAAAAGTTTAGGTGTTATAAATGAAGGACTGTCAGATAGTGCTTAAGTCTAATGGGCTAAAGTCTATCTTCGCCAATACGACGTCCCATGTTAAAACATGGCGCTTGATTCCACTGCCTCATGCGTTGCAGCAAGATCAAAGTGTTGATCATAAAATTTAAAATCTGTTAGGTGTTCAAACGTGGCTATATCTGTATTAGTAATTAACTGTGGTTCATCATCAATCAAATACGCGCTCATCTCGGAACGCCGTGAAGATCGTATTTATGGTTTGGCAGAAAATCTGGGCGCAGCAGATGCCCGTATTAAAGGGGTCACACTGGGTGGTGAACCGTTAGAACTTTCAATTCCTTATGCAGATCATGCCAAAGCACTGGAAACCTTGCTGGCACGTTTAGCCAATTATAATCCACAGGCCATTGGACACCGCGTAGTGCACGGCGGCAATATCACCAAAGCAGAATTGTTAACACCTGAACTGGTACAACGTATCGAAGCTGCGACTCCTCTTGCTCCCTTACACAATCCAGCACATTTAATTGGAATTGAAGCCACCATGCGCTTATTCCCGCAACTGCCACAGGTTGCTGTTTTTGATACCGCATTCCATCAGACCATGCCTGAACACGCTTATCGCTATGCACTGCCACAGTATTTGTACACCGAACATCAAGTGCGTCGTTATGGTTTCCATGGCACTAGCCATGCCTACGTGACAGAACGTGCCAGCGAACTGGCGGGTAGCAAGAATCAAGGAGGCTGGCTGAGTGCCCATTTAGGTAATGGTAGTTCAACCTGTGCTGTATGGAATGGACACAGCGTTGATACCTCAATGGGCATGACACCACTAGAAGGTGTGGTGATGGGTACCCGTAGCGGTGATGTCGATCCGAGTCTTCACCTATTCCTTGCCAGCAATCTTGGCTGGGATATCCAGAAAATTGACAGTATGCTCAATAAAGAAAGCGGCTTACTGGGCCTGTCTGGTTTATCCAATGACATGCGCACCTTAGTGGAAGCCTCTGAAAATGGACATGAAGATGCAACGCTTGCGATTGAAGTATTCTGCTATCGTCTAGCTAAATCTTTATCCGCTTTAAGTTGTGGTTTACCACATCTGGATGGTTTAGTCTTCACAGGTGGTATTGGCGAAAACTCAGCCTATGTCCGTGAAAAAACATTGGGCTATTTATCTCACTTTGGTTTGCAATTTAGCAAAGAGAAAAATGATGCTTTAGCACGCGGTAGCGAAGGTCGTATTGATAATGGTACGGGTCCACAAATCTGGGTCATTCCAACTGATGAAGAAGGCCGTATTGCCAAAGAAACCCGTCAAGTGATTGAGCCAACCGCTTAATTTATTCAAAATATAAAATAGTGATAAGGTCATTATGAATACAATTTTACTCATCCCAACGGGGGAAGGTGTTGGTTTAACATCTGCTTGTCTAGGCATGATCTATGCGCTGGACTGTAAAGGGATCAATGCGGGTTTTCTAAAACCATTTTCTCAGATTGCAGATGCACCAGTTGATCGTACCACCACCCTTTACCATCATCTATTTCAACACCCTTCTGTTGAACCGATTAGCTATGAAAAGCTGACTCAGCTGATTGCCTTGGGTGAAACCGATGAATTACTGGAAGAAGCAGTGGCGCTCCATCGCCAGATTGCCGCCAATCATGATGTGATCATTGTTGAAGGCTTGGTGCCAAATGGACAAGATCATTTTGCCAGTGAAATCAATGCAGCACTCGCGCAAGCACTGGATGCCCAAGTAGTTCTGGTCAGTACCGCTGATCTGGCAGATCCTCGTAAAACTGCTGAAAAAGTCGATGCACATTTACGTCAGTTTGGCGGCGCAGCATCGGCGCGTACTACAGGCGTGCTGTTCATGCGCACCAAGGGTCTTCCAGAGGGTACCGCAGAAATTCCGGTAACGCTCGACCCAAGCTTACGCCTAGACCAGCACATCGAAGCCTTTGCTCTGGAACTTCAACGTTATAATCGTTATATGGGCACAAATGACCTACCGATTATTGGACTGGTGCCATTCAGTAATATTCTGAGTGTGCCGCGTAGTCTGGATATTGCCCCAGTCATTAAAGGAACCTGGTTGCATCAAGGTGAAGCCAAACAACGCCGGATTTTACATACCAGTTTAATTGCTTCGAACATCGAATCCGAGCTACATAAGTTTGTTGCAGGCGAACTGATTATTAGTGCCTCACAACGGACTGATGCACTTCTGGCTGCTAGTCTTGCCAGTAGTAATGGCACGCCGTTGGCAGGTCTGGTCTTAACCGAACAGGCAGCGCCTGCGGACAACGTTTTAGAATTTTGCCAAAGCGCGATTAAACAAGGTTTACCCATTTTACATACGCCATTAGATACGTTGGAAACGGCGCAACTATTACATCGTTTTGGTAATGAAATTCCAATTGATGATACTGAACGTGCCGAGCAAGTGACGCGATTTGTTTCCAGCCATATTGATAATAACTGGCTTGATCAACATACCCAGAATAACCTGCACCCTCGCCTGTCACCTTCAGCTTTCCGCTATGAACTGGTACAAAAATCGATTTCAGCCAAAAAACGAATTGTATTACCAGAAGGCGATGAACCACGTACCGTACAAGCCGCGGTGATTTGCCAGACGCGTGGTATTGCGCAATGTGTCTTATTGGCAAAACCAGAATCAGTGGCGGAAGTAGCGAAGGCACGCGGCATTCAACTGCCAAATGACTTAGAAATTATTGATCCAGATACTATTCGTGATCAATACATTGAGCCGATGGTTGAGCTGCGTAAAGGCAAGCTCGATGCCTTACAAGCCAAAGCACAACTGCAAGATACTGTGGTACTTGGCACCATGATGCTGGCACTGGACCAAGTTGATGGTCTGGTTTCAGGTGCGATTCATACCACTGCCAATACGGTACGCCCGGCATTTCAGTTAATTAAAACTGCACCGAACTATTCGCTGGTGTCATCCATCTTCTTCATGTTGTTGCCTGATGAAGTCTATGTGTATGGCGACTGCGCGATTAATCCTGATCCAAATGCCGAACAGCTTGCTGAAATTGCGATTCAGTCCGCTGATTCAGCCAAAGCCTTTGGTCTTGATCCGCGTATTGCCATGATCAGCTATTCAACAGGAACGTCAGGCACAGGTGCAGATGTCGAGAAAGTGGCTGAAGCAACTAAAATCGCACAACAGCGTCGTCCAGATTTATTGATCGATGGGCCATTGCAATACGATGCCGCTTCAGTTGAAAGCGTGGGGCGCCAAAAAGCACCTGATTCTCAAGTCGCCGGTCGTGCCAATGTCTTTATCTTCCCAGATTTAAATACAGGGAACACCACTTATAAAGCAGTGCAACGTGCGGCAAATGTCGTCAGCGTTGGCCCAATGCTACAAGGCTTAAACAAGCCTGTGAATGACTTGTCTCGTGGCGCATTGGTGGATGATATTGTGTTTACTATTGCATTAACGGCAATTCAGGCAGCTCAGTCAATGTAACAATAAAAAAACTGATGTAGCAGGTTTTGCTACATCAGTTTTTAAAGTAATTTCTAATCCGTTCCCAACCACGATCTTTCTTGCGTTTTAATATAATAAAATTACGAACACTATAATATCCAGAACTTGGTTCCCAGAATAACCATTTTAAAGCATCTAAGCCATCTGCCCAGTCTTGGTTTTCAGCTAGTGCTTCAAACGTTTGCTCACCCTTAAAATCACAGAAGAATACTCTATACCACGCAAAATCATGAGCTGGTTTGTGTTTTAGAATGGCCTGTTCAATTGAAGAAAAGAATTCGCTAGGTGGTGCGGGTGAATTATTAAGATCGCTACGCTGTCCAATATTACCGATATAAGCTATATATGTTTTTCCTGCTATTTGCCATTGCTCTATAGTGACTTCAGTGTGGTCATTCTGCTTCCAGAAAGCAGCAAGAAAAACATGTAATGAATTAACAGAAAAATTCTGTACCGCATTCAGTACCCCCTCATTTCCCCTCCCTATACCCACAAAACTCTCAGTGATGATTCTCTTATCCTCTAACATCACCTCAACATCTAGACGACCATGTGTTTCATGTTCTAACCAATTGGCCCGCATCGCGGGGAGTTTCCCATAAGGTACAATCCAGTCATCAAACGTTTGAACCGAAACACCATGTTCTTCTAACAAATCAATCATTATTTGTGTGACTGATTGATTATTCATAAAGCATATTCCATATTTTTTATTCAATATATCAGCTTCATATACCCACTAAATCAAATTTCATACTCAGGCTTGTTTTGAAACCCCAATTCTTTTTAACTGTGGTCCTTTTACAAAGAAAATTGCATTACCACATAGAATTAAAATCACCCCAATCACCGCATTCATTTGCCAGTGATAACCTTCCCATATCGTCGAGATCACCAACGCCACTAAAGGAAACAGTAAAGTACTATATGCCGCCTTGCCCGCCCCAATACGCCCCACCAAAAAGAAATAGGCAGTAAATCCAATCACCGAACCAAAGATCGCTAGATAGAGCAAAGCACTCACGGCGCTGAATGGCATACTCGGGAAAAAGTTGTCCTGCTTAAACCACGAGATCACAGCCATCAATAATGAACCATACAACATGCCAAAGGCATTGGTAGTAAAAATATCCAACCCATGTTTTTGATGGCGAGCACTGATCATATTCCCCAGAGAGAAGCCATAAGTGCCTAAAATACACAGTCCGATACCCAGCAGAGTATGACTGTTTAAAGTGGTGCCCACCACGTCGTGCCAGAATAAAGCAACAATTCCCAATACACCGAGTAAAGCGGCAGGATAAAAACGCGCAGATACTTGCTGAGAGAAAAACAATCTGGCATTGATGGTATTGAAAATCACGGCCATAGAAAAAATGACCGCTTCTAAACCACTGCTGATATATTGCACCGCATAGTAAAAACAGACGAAGTTAAATCCAAAAATACAGCACGCCTGTAACATACAGAATAAATGATCTTTCGGCGCCAGCTTTTGCAACTTTCGGCTCATTGCAACGAAAACAAACAACACCAGTGCCGCGATAAAGAAACGCCAGAACACCGCAACATTGGCGGAAATTCCACTTTGTTGTTGCAGCGTAATCGCAATCCATGTGGTTCCCCAGATCACCACCACCAAGGCATATAACAGCGCATTCATCTCTTTTAAACCAAACTTGATCACAACGAATGCTATTTTGCGAGATTTGATGACCTGAGTTCTTGCACAATCTTGCGGTGATTATCATAGAGTTGCGTTTTTCTATAGGCTTTTTGACCAGATGACAAAACTGGCTGAAAGTTCTACACTAAACTGGATCATATTTGGCACTGCGTATAGAAGATGAAATATCAGATTCTAGATCAATTACAGCAATATAAAGCGCAATTGCTCGACTCGGTAGAACTGGGTTCGGGTATGCAGTTGGCCATGTGGCAAAATAATCAGGATCGTGTCAGTGTCTGTAGTAATCACCACACTTTGAGTATGTATATTCAAGGGGGTTATGAAAGCTACCAAAAGACACCACAGGGCTGGCACAATGGTGGCGGGCCAGATCGTATGTGCCTAATGCCACAGGATTTTGAATCGACTTGGGATCTACGTGATCCACTCACCTTTGTACATCTGTACTACACTGAACAGCACTTGCAACAGGTGGCTGAACAAGTCTGGGATCGTGAACCTAGCCAGATCATTTTAAATCCGCAGATTTTTGTAGGCGATGCACAAATTTCCATGATTTATCGGCATTTTTTACTCAATGGCGCATGGCAAAACCGCGAAAATCACTTGCAGATGAGCACCGCCACTACGCTGCTACTCAATCACCTCATCAAGAATTATAGCCATGTGCAATGGCAAGCACCCGAAGTTAAAGGTGGACTCTCCCCTTATGTGCTTAAGCAATTATTGGAATGGATTGATCAACATTTACATCTCAGTTTGACCTTGTCTGATCTGGCTCAGCAAGCGCAACTCAGCGAGTATCATTTTGCCCATATGTTCAAGCAATCCATGCACATGCCACCGCATCAGTATGTCATGCAGCGCCGTCTTGAACGGGCACATCAGGCACTCGAACTCACCACAGCCAATTTGACTGAAATTGCGGCTCAATATGGTTTTAGTTCCAGTAGCCATTTTAGTCATCGCTTTAAGAAACAGTTTGGCTATTCGCCATCCCAAATCAGAAAAAACTAAAACACAAGATTTATCCTGATGCGTGCTTGATGATCAGTCTCATTGTTTAGACCTTTCGCCAAATCTGAGCTAAAACTCCCACAATCATTCCTTTTTGTCATATAATTTAGCCCGCCAGCTAATCGCCCGCTCAAGAGAAATTTGATATGACAACGATCATCAAACAAGATGACTTGATTACATCAATCAAGGATGCCCTGCAGTTTATTTCCTACTATCACCCACAAGACTTCATCCAAGCGATGAGCCGTGCGTATGACCGTGAAGAAAACAAAGCTGCAAAAGATGCTATTGCACAGATCCTCATCAACTCACGTATGTGTGCTGAAGGTCACCGACCAATCTGTCAGGATACAGGGATTGTTAACGTTTTCCTTGAAGTTGGCTTAGACGTTAAATTTGATTTAACCATGAGTCTGGATGATGCAGTCAACGAAGGTGTACGCCAAGGTTACCTAGAGAACTCAAACGTACTGCGTGCTTCTGTTTTAGCAGATCCAGCTTTTGGTCGTAAGAATACCAAAGATAATACGCCTGCCGTAATCCACTACAAACTCGTACCTGGTAATAAAGTCGATATTACTGTGGCTGCAAAAGGTGGCGGTTCAGAAAATAAATCTAAACTCGCGATGTTGAATCCATCTGATTCGATTGTGGATTGGGTACTTAAAACTGTTCCAACTATGGGTGCAGGCTGGTGTCCACCAGGTATGCTCGGTATTGGTATCGGTGGTACTGCTGAAAAAGCCATGATGCTTGCTAAAGAAGCACTCATGGAAGAAATCAACATGGACGAATTACTTCGTCGTGGCCCACAAAGCAAAATGGAAGAACTCCGTATCGAGATCTTCGAAAAAGTGAATGCATTGGGTATTGGTGCGCAAGGCCTTGGTGGTTTAACCACAGTACTTGATATTAAAATCAAGGATTACCCATGCCACGCAGCAGGTAAACCAGTCGGTATGATTCCAAACTGCGCTGCAACTCGTCATGCACATTTCCAGTTAGACGGTTCAGGTGTTGCACATATTCAAGCACCAAAACTTGAAGACTACCCTGCTGTGACTTGGGATTCTTCTCAATCGAAGCGTGTCAACCTTGATACCATTACGCAAGAAGAAATGAATGCATGGAAACCAGGTGATACATTATTGTTGAACGGTACGATTTATACAGGTCGTGATGCTGCACATAAGCGCATGGTCGACATGTTAAATAATGGTGAAGAACTTCCAGTCGATCTAAAAGGTAAATTCATTTACTACGTAGGTCCAGTTGATCCAGTGGGTGATGAAGTAGTTGGTCCTGCTGGTCCTACAACGGCTACTCGTATGGATAAATTTACCCGTCAAGTGCTAGAAGCAACTGGCTTGTTCGGCATGATCGGTAAAGCGGATCGTGGCCCAACTGCAATTAAAGCAATCAAAGATAACAAAGCAACTTACTTAATGGCTGTAGGCGGCGCGGCTTACCTTGTATCTAAAGCGGTACGTGAAGCTGAAGTAGTTGCCTTTGCTGATTTAGGTATGGAAGCAATCTACAAGTTCGTGGTTGAAGATATGCCTGTATCTGTTGCGGTTGATGTAAATGGTACCTCAATTCATGCCACTGCACCAAAAATCTGGCAAGCCAAAATTGGCAAAATTCCAGTGGTTGATGCAGCTGCGTCATAAATAATACTCATACAATAATCATAGCCGAATCATCGTATTCGGCTATTTTTTTGCCTAAAGCTTCTGCTAGATTATAAAGATGAGAAGAATAAGGAAATGCAAATGAATAAATATTTACTCAGCATGCTGCTTGGTCTGAGCTTACTCGGCAACATCCAGCACGCCTTTGCATCTCCCGCACAAAACAAATCGATCAAAGAACTGATCAAGCTCAGTGACCTTGAATATGTCTTAAATACCTCACTGGATGAGATGCAGCCAACACTGGATCTTGAGGCTGAAAATATTCTATTACGGGTATTGGGTAAAGATGAACTCACCACAACACAAGAACATCTAGCGATGCTGGAGCTCAGTCAATTATTAAAAGAAACCAGCTCAAAAATGTTTGCTCGACCTGAAACCATTCAAGCGATTGAAAAAATCTACGCAGATGCACTCAGTGAAGAAGAAGTCCAAGCCTATTTAAAATTTTTAAAAACACCTGAAGGCCAGTCGATTAATCAAAAGACACTGCAAATCACCACTCACGTTTTTCAATACATGAATAATATCAGTCAAAAAACCTTGAGCGACCCTGAACAAAGTTCACAACTTAAAGAGCAGTTTCTTACGATTATAAAACCGCTGATTCAAGAAGAATAAACGGCTCTTTTTATTGTCATGATTACCAGGTCAGAGGATTCCAAAGCTTAAATGGTTTGACCAGATGTACCTCAGTCTTTGCATCATACTTCGCTGGTTTTAACTCTTGCGGTTTAGAACGCACTTTACCTGATGCATCCTGCGCAACAAAGTTATAGCTGGATGATTTTAAACGGGTAAAGGCAATTTCCTGATGCGCCACTTTATCTGGCATGATCATAAATGGCCCCGTATGCTCACTGCGGGAAATCTTATTTTCTTCGTCATACTTGATGAAATAAGTCTGAGCCGCATCTACCGTAAAATCCAGATATTTCGGCTTTTGGAAATGTAGTCCAGCCAATGGTCGGCTCACACTCAGACGATAGGTGCCTGCGGGTAGCTCCAGCCAGTAATAGTGATTATGCAATAGACTTGGAATACGGTGTCCGTTAATGAATAAATTGGCCGCAGCAATTTCCTGACGGTTCCAGCGCGTATCAGGACGATATAAATAGACCACCGCTGCTTGTTCATTTTGCGGTTTAACTGGCGCGAAATACTGACCTAATTTTTGATTGACCCAGCCGCCCACACTAAAACCGCCAACATGATATTGATCAAATAAACCCGGTTCTTTTTCTGTATCCACAGGGGGTAATGTTGCTGTCAGTGCGGTTGGTTTTTCTTCAACAGCTTTATGGCTTTGACAGCCAGCGAGCACCCCTGCACAACATAATGACAATATTAAATAACGCATGACATCCCTCAAGGCGTTTTCTTGAATTTATTTTTAACAACGCAAAACTATGCGGATTTTTTTCAATTTTAAGATTAACACCTCGTTGCCCAATTGCAAATAAAAAAAGCATGAAAAGCCAAGCCTTTCATGCTTTTTCAGATGGACGAGAATTAAGCCGATTTAGAATCGACCACCTTCAAATCCTTCTTTTCAATCAGTTCAGGTGTGCCTGTCTGTGGTAGACGTTCAGGCTTAAAGGTTGGCTTCGCCGTACCATTAATGACCGCTTCGTCTACAATAACCGTGCCCACATCCGTACGACTTGGTAAGTCATACATGGTTTCAAGCAACACATTTTCCAGAATTGAACGCAGGCCACGTGCACCTGTATTACGATCTAGCGCTTTTTTCGCTACTGCACGTAATGCAGACTCATCAAAGACAAGATCGACATCTTCCATCGTGAACAGGTACTGGTATTGACGCGTCAATGCATTTTTAGGCTCTGTCAGAATCTGCATCAATGCTTCTTCATCCAGTTCTTCCAAAGTTGCAATCACTGGCAAACGACCAATAAATTCAGGAATCAAACCAAATTTAACCAGATCAGTAGCTTCCACCTGACGGAACAATTCAGAGACTTTTTTACTGTCATCTTTATTCTTCACATCAGCGGTAAAACCAATCCCGCCCTTCTCTTGACGTTGCTGTACAATTTTTTCCAGCCCAGAGAATGCACCACCACAAATAAACAGGATATTTGCGGTATCAATCTGGATGAATTCTTGCTGTGGATGCTTACGACCACCTTGTGGCGGAATAGAAGCAACCGTACCTTCAATCATTTTTAATAATGCTTGTTGTACGCCTTCACCAGACACATCACGGGTAATTGAAGGATTTTCAGATTTACGCGTAATCTTATCAATCTCATCAATATAGATAATGCCTTTCTGCGCTTTTTCTACATCGTAATCCGCTTTTTGCAATAACTTCTGCACGATGTTTTCAACATCTTCACCCACATAACCTGCTTCGGTTAAAGTAGTTGCATCTGCCATCGCAAACGGTACATCGAGTAAACGTGCAAGCGTTTGCGCCAATAATGTTTTACCTGAACCTGTAGGGCCGATCAGCAAAATATTACTTTTCGCAATTTCAATATCTTGATGGCCATGAGTCGACTGACCCACTTTTAAACGCTTATAGTGGTTGTAGACGGCAACAGATAAGGTTTTCTTTGCAACATCTTGCCCAATAACATACTGATCTAAGGCAGCACGTATTTCATGTGGTTTCGGCAAAGCTTTAGTTGCCCAATCGCCAGCTTCAACTTGTTGACTAGTTTGTACTAGGTCCAAGCAGACATCCACACACTCATTACAAATATATGCGTCCTCACCAGCAATCAATTTTCCAACTTCAGATTGCGTCTTACCACAAAATGAACAATGTTTTTGTCCTTGAGGATGTTCGGACATATTTACTCCACAACTTAAATCTTAAACTTAGGTCCTAAAAATCAGGGACGTTTGCTCAGCACTTCATCTACTAAACCATATTCTTTGGCTGCTTGTGCAGTCATGAAATTGTCACGATCTGTGTCACGTGCAACAGTTTCATAGTCCTGACCACTATGTTCAGCCATCAAGCGGTTTAAACGCTCTTTAATAAAGAGAATTTCACGCGCATGAATTTCGATATCAGATGCCTGACCACGGAAACCACCGAGTGGCTGGTGAATCATGACACGTGCATTTTCAAGACAGTAACGTTTCCCTTTCGCACCCGCATTCAACAAGAATGCACCCATTGATGCTGCTTGTCCCATGCAATAAGTTACAACATCAGGTTTAATAAACTGCATGGTGTCATAAATCGCCATACCTGCAGTTACCGAGCCACCTGGTGAGTTGATGTAAAGATGGATGTCTTTTTCTGGATTTTCTGCTTCAAGAAATAACATCTGCGCAACGATTAAGTTCGCCATGTTATCTTCAACTTCACCCGTTAAGAAAATAACACGCTCACGTAATAGACGTGAAAAAATATCGAATGAACGCTCACCACGAGATGATTGTTCAACGACAACAGGAACTAAAGCATTTTCAATTGTTGGAACATACATACGTTTACTTATTCCTAAATTATTGTGACTCGATCTATGCCAACAATATGAGGGATAATCGATGAAATTGCAAAAGGTTCAATCTGAAATATTCGATTATTTAGACTAAAATCTGGTAATTTTTCGAGAAATTAACACTTTCATAACATAGGGTTTTAAGCACTTGCATCAATACTTTCGAGGATAGAAATTTTCGAATTCTACAAGCCCCGCTCCCTCGTATTTCACATGCTAAATAATAGAACAGAATTCAAGCCGTAGCTGCACAATTCATTTTTTAACGATCTACCCAATGTATATAACTTAATCCTAAAGAAAAAGGCGCATTAAGCGCCTTTTTCTTTAATCAACTTTTGAAAGATTAGCCACGACGAGCTTGTTGTTCTTTCAATAAGTCTTCGTAGCTGATCGCAACATCTTTTACTTTAGCAGCAGCTAAGATGTGATCAACAACTTGATCTTCTAACACAACAGCTTCGATTTGAGCACGTTGTTGTTTGTCATTTTTGAAGTATTCAACAACTTCTGTTGGATCTTCATAAGAAGAAGCCATGTCATCGATGTAAGCATCAACACGTGATTGGTCAACCTCAAGTTTAGCATCAGCCAATACTTTGCTTACCAATACACCAAGCTTCACTGATTTTTCAGCTTGCTCTTTGAACAATTCATCTGGAAGCATGCTGCTGTCAAATGCGCCTGCACCTTGAGCACCAAACTGTTGAGTGAATTGCTGGATCATTTGTTGACGTTGACGGTCAATTTCTTGAGCAACCATAGATGCTGGAACTTCGATTTCGTTAGCAGCAACAAGCGCATCAAATGCAGCTTGTTTAACTTGGTTACGAAGACCGTTGCGAACTTCACGCTCCATATTCTTACGAACGTCAGCTTTTAACTTGTCTAAGCCTTCTTCTTCAGTTAAACCAAAGATTTTTAAGAATTCAGCATCGATTTCTGGAAGTTTTGGTTTTTCAACTTGCTTCACAGTGATTTTGAATTGAGCAGCTTTACCAGCCAAGTTTTCAGCTTGGTAATCTTCTGGGAAAGTTACATCGATAACTTTTTCTTCGCCAGCTTTCATACCAACGATACCGTCTTCAAAACCTGGGATCATACGACCTGAACCAAGTACAAGTTTAAAGTCTTCAGCAGCGCCGCCTTCAAACTTTTCACCATCAACAGTACCTTCGAAGTCGAAAGTCACTTGCATGTCTTTCTTCGCCATACCTTTGGTTACAGCCCAAGTTTGACGTTGTTTTTGCAAGTTTTCGATCATCACATCAACGTCTTTATCGTTGATTTCTGATGATTTACGTTCAACTTCCAAGTCAGCAAAAGCTTTCACTTCAACTTCTGGATAAACTTCAACAGTTGCTTCAAAAACTAAAGCATCATCTTTGTTTTCAACTTTCTCAATGTTCGGCATACCGACTGCATTGATTTTTTCTTGTTGAATTGCTTCAAATACGGTGTCACGAATGATGTCATTCACAACTTCTTGATAAATGCCTGCACCATATTCACGGCGTACAACATTCAAAGGCACTTTACCTGGACGGAAGCCGTTGATCTTCACAGTTTTGGCAGTGCGTTGTAAGCGAGCTTCAAATTGCTCGTTAACACGGCTCGTCGGTACAGAAACATTTAAACGACGGGCAACGCCCGAAACCGCTTCAGTCGTTACTTGCATGGCTTCCTCGATATATAGTTAGTAATAACAATTTTTAAAGTGCCACATTATATGACAACTTTCTGGATATACAAAATCGGAAGCTAAAAAAGCAAATATATTTTTCATTTTGTTCGAAATCATAGTTTTCTTAAATGAATCTTAAATTGAATGTTACTTTTTGTTGTTAATGATAAATATTATCATTATAATTCGTAATGATTTTGAGCATTTGTTCTATTTTTTTCTCGTCCAGCTTTGGAACTCTAGTTATGAGTAAATTTAATTTATCCCCGCTTTCTTTTGCATTACTTGGGGCAATGACCACTTCGGCTTTTGCTGATACGACAACAACATCTGAAAACACCAATACACACCAGCTCGCCACCATTGTGGTATCGGCTGCAGGATATGAACAAAAATTAACCAATGCACCAGCTTCTATTTCAGTAATCACTAAAGAGGAGCTAGAAAAAAAACCCTATATGACTTTATTAGATGCAGTACGAGATCTTGAAGGAGTCGATGTAGGTGAAACACGTGATAAAACGGGACAAGGAACCATTTCCATTCGCGGTATGGGATCAGACTACACCTTGATTTTAGTAAATGGACGTAAACAAAATAACCACGGGGACATTTACCCCAACAGTTTTAATGGTAACCAGTTTAACCATATCCCACCATTGGACGCGATTGAACGTATCGAGGTGATTCGTGGTCCAGCATCAACCTTGTATGGCTCTGAGGCAATGGGCGGTGTAATCAATATTATTACCAAGAAAGTCACAGATACTTGGACTGGTTCAGTCAGCGTTGGTCGTACCCATCAAACTGATGATAGTTTTGGTGAGGATACAACTGCCGATTTCAATATTGCAGGCCCAATCATTAAGGATGTACTTGGTTTAGCAATACGTGGAAGTATTTATGAGCGCGATGCTTCTACACCTGATTTTGAATCTGTCACTGATCCAGCGGGAACTGTTCATTACCGGTCTCTTGGTTTTGGTGGCGGCGGTAAGACTGTTGACAATACCAACCATGCACTTGGTTTCAGTCTCAGTTGGAAACCAACAGATAATCAAAGCTTAGTTTTTGATTATGATATTTCTCGTCAGAAATACGATAATAAACCTATCATTAAGCCAGACGGTACAGAAGAATATCCGTTAGGTACAGTAGATAGTATTAATACAATTTGGCGAACTGGTAAAGCTGGCGGCATAACCAGCGCACAACCTCGAGTAGGCTACAGTGATAGTCAGAAGTTTGAGCGTGATGCCTTCGCTTTAACGCATGAAGGAGATTGGGATTGGGCAAAAAGTTTCGTATCGTTAGGATATGTTCAAACTAACAATCAAGGACGGACCTTACCATTTACCGTTGCAGAGCGTAAACAGTTACTTCAGATGATTCAGGGAACAGGCGATTATGCAGGTTTATCAGAAGCTGAACGTAAACGAATAGCTGAAGATACCTTTTTACCTCGCCAAAAGCGTACTTTAGAAAGCAATCAGTGGACACTAGATGCAAAACTAGATATTCCATTTGAATTAGCTGGTTCACATAAGACCATTGTTGGTACACAAATTTCTCGTGGTGAATTAATTGATGGCGTCTTTGGTATGGAAGAAGGAACATCTGGCGGGAAACAAGAAAACAATATGTGGTCCCTGTTTCTTGAAGATACTTGGAATATCTTCGCACCTTTCGCTCTCACTACAGGGATTCGTTACGATAACCATGAAGTATTTGGTGACCAGTTTAGTCCACGTATCTATGGAGTTTATACCTTTAATGACCAATGGACCATTAAAGGTGGTGTAAGTACAGGATATAAACCACCAAAGACCACTCAACTTTATGATGGAGTAGTCGGTTTTGGTGGTCAAGGTACTTCACCAATGTTTGGAAATCCCGATTTAAAACCAGAAACCAGTATCAGTTCAGAATTGGCAGCCTATTGGCAACATCCTGCTGGACATAGTTTTAATGCAACAGTATTCCACAACAAATTCGAAGACAAGATCGCTTCACAACCGTGTGGTACAGGCACAAACTTAACCTGCTCTAATACAGGCGAATATGCTGAATTGGGATATGCGACCAGCACCAAAACAGTCAATATTGATGAAGTCGTAATTCAAGGAGCTGAACTCGCTGGGCGTTGGCAGATGGTAGAAAATATTGCTGCTTTACGCGGTAATTATACCTATACTGATAGTGAGCAAAAAAGTGGTGCCGATAAAGGGAAACCTTTAAGCAATAGTGCAAAACATATGGCAAACGTCGCAGTAGATTTTAATATCACTGATAAACTTTCAACTTATGTAGCTTATGAAACAAACTCTAAACGTTTTCGTAGTGTAGATATCAATGGTAATGAACTTTACTACAAACGTTATGGTGTATTTAACTTAGGTGCGAGCTATAAAGTTAATGATATGTTTACCATTCATGGTCGCGTTAACAACTTATTGGATGAAGATTTCACTTCTTATTCAACCACCTTTACCGACAATGGCGACGGATCATATACCCCAATCTATCTAGATGATTACAACAATAAAGATAAAGCGCGTAACTTTTGGCTAAGTATTAACGCCCGTTTTTAATTTTCTTTAATGAAGACCCTGCATTTGCAGGGTTTTTTTATACTTATTCCCCAATCACGTCATGCTTATAAATTCATAATTTAGTCAGTATTGATACACTGGCAAAAATAATCTAAACGTTAAAACTGCGATCACTTTTCAATCCGAGCGTTCGATCATATTCATGAGCTTTTAACTTTTACTCCCACTTCTCTTTTCCATTAAAAATAACAAGCTGATATTCAAAAGTTTTCATATTGACTAGATATAAAAAAATTAAAACCCGCTTCATTCAAATGAAAAAAATCACAAAATCTAAATTAAAAGTTAATTTTTAAAACACAATCGTTTTTATAGATTAAAGAAAAAAATCAACAAATTAACTACATTTTAGAACAAAACTTTATTCATATTTCCATAATTAGAAGCTTAAGAGATTGAAAAAATCAATTTCAAACAAATGAATATAGAAATAAGAATGATTATTCTTTGCATAAATTTTTACACAGTCTAGGCGTGCCTCATGTCTTTTATCAAATCACGGAAGAAACTTGTCTCTTCTGCAATAGCATCATCACTTTCAGTCATTGCGATGCCAGCCATTGCTCAGGATCAAGCAGTTCAACTGCCAACAATTCATGCACACGCAGCAAAAGAAGAGTCTTTAAAAGTAGATCAGTCTGCAAATGCAAAATTTGTTGCTCCACTTAAAGACACACCAAAATCAGTCTCTATTCTGTCGCAAAAACTGCTTAAAGACACCAACTCAAATACCTTACTTGAAGCACTTCGTTATGAGCCAGGGATTACTTTAGGTGCTGGTGAAGGTGGCACACCTTATACAGATATGCCGATTATCCGTGGCTATAACAGTCAAAACTCTATTTATATTGATGGCGTTCGTAATGCCACTTCACAAAGCCGTGATATGTTCGCCGTTGAACAAGTTGAAGTGATTAAAGGCTCTTCATCTGCACTGGGTGGTGGTGGTAGCATCGGTGGCAGTATCAATCTAGTGACTAAAGTTGCACATGAAGGCGATGTCTATCAAGGTAGTATTCAAGGGGGTACAGATAACTATCGCCATATTCAACTTGATGCCAACAAAGACTTTGGTAATGGCACAGCAGGCCGTGTTGTGGTTATGGGTCATGAAAATGACAAACCAGGTCAACACAATGGCGCCGAATATGCTCGTGTTGGTATCGCACCGAGCATTAGCTTAGGTTTGGGTAGCCCAAACCGCGCAACACTTAGCTATTATTTCTTAAAAAGTAATGATGAGCCAGATGCGGGTATTCCATTTAATAATTCAAATGTTCCAACCAATGCGCCAACTGGCACTGAAAAAGGTGATGGTCGACCTGTTCATGTGAAGCAAGGCACTTACTATGGCTGGAAAGCACGTGATTTTGATAAACGCGAAAATCATATCGGTACATTAAAATTAGAACATGACTTTAATGAGAATTTAACGCTGACTAACGTCGCGACCTACACTAAATCGAAAGCTGATTATGTCAACTCTATGCCTGATGACTCTAAAGGCAACATCTACAATGGTGAAGTATGGCGTCGCTCAAATGGCCACACTAGAGATACGGATGCCTTTGGTGATCAACTTTCTTTAAAAGGGAAATTCAATACCGGAATAATCAAGCACAGCTTTAATGTAGGAGCAGAATATGCTCATCAAGAAACCGATAAAGCATCGTATCTATTAACGGACTCAGTAAATGGCGTAAACGTTAATAATGGTTCGGCAATTGATGGAGCGTGTTCTTTAGGTGTTGGCGCTTCTTCAAACTACTGGTGTACGGATTTAAATAACCCGAATCCAAATGACCCATGGTTAGGCAAGATTGATATTAATCCAACTTCAATTAATACCGTAACCAGTAAAACAACTTCTATCTATGCGTTAGATAGTATTGAATTGCATCCTCAATGGTTACTCGACCTTGGTGTTCGTTGGGATAAATTTGATACAGAACAAGTTACAAAAGCAACAGGCGTAAAAATTAAAAGCGATACAGATTATTTCTCTTATCAAGCTGGTGTCGTTTATAAACCAACAGAACAAGGTAGCATTTATGCAAGCTACGCAACCTCTGCAAGTCCTGTAGGTATTAGCCAAGGTGATGGTGAAAATGATCTTGGCGCTGCTTATCTAGACTTGAAACCAGAAAAAGCCCGTACGATTGAATTAGGGACGAAGTGGGATCTATTTAATCAGCGTGCTAACGTGACCGCTGCAATTTTCCGTACAGAAAAAACCGATTCACGTGTAACAGACTCTAATGGAGATACTCGTAATATTGGTAACAGTAAAGTTGATGGTTTTGAGCTTGGCTTAAATGGCAAAATTACTGAAAAATGGGATATTGCTGCAGGTTATAGTTACTTAGACAGTGAGTTAACTAAAGGTAATCAAAACGCTGCGGGCCTATTGGCTGAAGGAAAACAATTACCATTTGTTGCTAAAAACAGTGCAACATTATGGTCAACGTACAAAGTCATCCCTAAACTTACTTTAGGTGCTGGCGTTCAATACCAAGATAAAGTATTCGCGAATACCACTACACCTAAATTCTTACCGACTTATACCATCTACAATGCGATGGCAAAATATGATGTAGATAAGAATGTAAATGTACAACTGAATGTGAATAACATTGGTGATAAACGTTACTTTACAGGTGCACATGCTGCTCATTATGCAAATGAAGGTAATGGTCGTAATGCTGTCTTAGCCATTAACTTTAAATACTAAGCAAAAGCCATAATAACTTTACGGCATTCAACTTAGTTCATATAAAATAGCCTCGTCATGAGGCTATTTTTACAAATGCAATAAATATTCAAAAGGTGTTCACCGTGATCCATCATATCCCAAATGTATTAAGCAAAGAACAAGTTGCAGAGTTCCGCCTGTTAATGGCAGATGCAAATTGGGTGGGTGGGAAAGTGACTGCGGGTACCCTCTCTGCTTCAGTGAAACAAAATCAACAACTTTCAGAACAAGATCCGCTGACCCATGCACTTAGCGAGATTGTGATTAAAGCAATTTGGCAAAATCCATTGTTTCAAGCCGCAGCATTACCGCATAAAATTATTCCGCCCTTGTTCAATCGTTATGATGAGTCTGAAAGCTTTGGCTTTCATGTCGATAATTCGATTCGTCTGATTCGTGGTTCTTCTGAACAAATCCGCACTGATTTATCATGCACCTTGTTCTTAAGCGAACCGGAAGAATATGAAGGTGGTGAACTGGTGATTGAAGATACCTATGGCTACCATGAGATTAAACTTCCTGCTGGTGATGTCGTGCTTTATCCATCAACCAGTTTGCATGAAGTCAGTAGTATTAACTCTGGCACCCGTTTCGCTTCATTCTTCTGGGTACAAAGCCTGATTCGGGACGATAGTAAGCGTCACCTATTGTTTACACTAGATGAAAGTATCCGTGAATTGCGTAAAACTCATGGCGATGCTTATCCAGAAGTGATGAAACTCACCAACATTTACCACAATCTGATTCGGATGTGGTCTGAACTCTAATTCGCATACTTTTCAACCCATAGAGATAAAATTAATTTTTTTATCTCTAATCATTAAAATTACGGGAAATTTTCCCCATTAAAATTAAAATAGCGCAAAAAACAGGGAAATATTTTCCATTCATTGTCTTTAAAATGTTTTATAGACCTTTGCAGCCGTCTGTATTTTCGCCTAGACTGATCACAGTTAGATGATTAATATAACTGCAAAATTAAATAACCCATACGAATGGTAGATGATGAAAACAAATCGCGGCTTTACCCAACCGTCTCATACAACACATCTCGCTGCTGTTCTTCTCCTGATGCTGCGCCTCGCGCGCGTATAAATTTTTTGCCTACATTTTTAGGCACTCGATCCCCAAATTCGCTTTAAATTAATTCTTATAGACACCATATATATTTGTAGCACGTTGCCTTTTATTTGACTCAGCAACCATGCTACGACAAGGAGTTATCTCATGATGTTGGCTGACCCAAGCAAAAAATACCGCCGTATGTACCAACGCGTCGATTTACCAGATCGCCAATGGCCAAATAATGAAATCAATCAAGCGCCAATCTGGATGAGTACTGACCTTCGCGACGGTAATCAGGCAATTTTTGAACCGATGAACATGGATCAAAAATTAAAAATGTTCAAAATGTTGGTCAAGATTGGCTTTAAACATATTGAAATCGGCTTCCCTTCTGCTTCACAAATCGACTTCGATTTCGCCCGTATGTTAATCGAAGAAAATTTGATCCCTGACGATGTGTATATCGAAGTATTGGTGCAAGCACGTGATCATTTGATTGAACGTACTTTTGAGGCATTAGTCGGTGCAGAACGTGCCATCGTGCATATCTACAACTCAAACTCTCCAACATTCCGTAAGAAAGTTTTGAATGTCGATGCCAATGGCTCAAAGCAGCTTGCGATTAATGCAGCAAGTAAAGTTAAAGAATATGCAGTGCAATACCCTGCAACAGAATGGATTTTCCAATACAGTCCTGAATGTTTCTCTGCAACAGAATTAGAAGTTGCCAAAGATGTTTGTGATGCTGTGACTGAGATTTGGGAAGCATCTCCAACCAATAAAGTTATATTGAACTTGCCTGCAACCGTGGAAGTTTCAACGCCGAATGTCTATGCCGATCAAATCGAATGGATGCACCGTAACTTGGCGCGTCGTGATGGCGTGATTATTTCTGTGCATTGTCACAATGACCGTGGTTGCGGTATCGCAGCGTCTGAGTTAGCAATTATGGCAGGTGCTGACCGAGTTGAAGGCTGTGTGTTTGGAAATGGTGAACGTACGGGTAATGTTGACGTTGCTGCAATTGCCTTGAACATGTATACCCAAGGTGTTGCACCAAACTTGGACTTCTCCAATATCAATGAAGTCATTGCAACGGTTGAAGAATGTACGGGTTTACCTGTGCATCCTCGTCATCCATATGCTGGTGATTTAGTCTTTACCGCGTTCTCTGGTTCACATCAGGATGCGATTAAGAAAGGCTTCGAGTTCCAGAAAAACGAAGAAATCTGGGATATGCCTTATTTACCAATCGATCCTAAAGATTTAGGTCGTGACTATGATGCGGTGATCCGTGTGAATAGCCAATCTGGTAAAGGCGGTATTGCTTACTTGTTAGAATCGAATTACAACGTTGCCTTGCCACGTCGTGTTCAAATCGAATTCAGCCAGATCGTACAGCAACATACCGATGAAAATGGTACTGAAATCAGCGCCCATGAAATCTGGTCTTTATTTGAAAAAACCTATGTGGATGTAAAAAACAGTCATTATCACACCAAGCATTATCAATTGTCGGATATTAATGGTACACAAATCATTGAATTAGACGTTGAAATTGACGGCGAAATTCAACGCCTACGCGGTGAAGGCAATGGTCCGATCTCGGCCATGTTAAATGCTTTACAGTTACCAATTGATGTTGTGAATTATGAAGAGCGTAGCATCAGTTCAGGTGCCAATGCCAAAGCCCTTGCCTTGATTGAACTTCAAGTGAAAGGCACAGGTAAGAGCGCTTTCGGTGCTGGCGTACATGACAACATCGTGACCTCATCAATTGAAGCCATTATTGCCTGTACCAACCGTTTGATTGAGCAAGGTGTCTTGACCACAGATCAGGTGGCTGCTGCAGCCGTTTAGATGAGTGAAATATCACATAATCGTCAGTAAAGCTGAGTTGTAATATCAGAAAAAATGACTTTTGAAAGGATACCTGAATTGGTATCCTTTTATTATTAATGATTTATTATAGGGCGAATCATTCCAGTGTCTTTTCCATCGGATTCAGTGGGTTTAGTCACACCACAAAAGTTTCAATTTGAACAACCTCTAGAACTTGAATGTGGTCGAGTATTACCACGTTTTGATTTAATGGTTGAAACCTATGGAACACTCAATGCAGATAAATCAAATGCTATTCTGATTTGTCATGCACTCTCAGGACATCATCATGCCGCAGGCTACCATCATGAAGATGATAAAAAAGCAGGCTGGTGGGATAGCTGTATTGGCCCTGGAAAAGCAATAGATACCGACCATTTCTTTGTTGTTTCATTAAATAATATCGGGGGCTGTAGTGGCTCTACAGGACCAACCTCACCCAACCCTGAAAATGAAAATCGTCCTTATGGTCCAGACTTTCCACTGGTTACCGTGCGCGACTGGGTCAAAACCCAAGCCATGCTTTCTGACCGACTCGGTGTTGAGGTTTGGTATTCCATTATTGGTGGCTCTTTAGGGGGCATGCAAGCCTTACAATGGTCACTAGACTATCCTGATCGCCTAAAAAAATGTGCCGTTATTGCCAGCGCACCAAAATTATCAGCTCAAAATATTGCCTTTAACGAAGTTGCACGCCAATCAATTCTGTCAGACCCAGACTTCCATCATGGGCGTTATCTGGAAAATGACAGCTATCCAAAACGTGGCCTGATTCTGGCACGTATGGTGGGTCATATCACCTACTTGTCTGAAGAAGCCATGAAGCAAAAATTTGGTCGTGACCTCAAGTCAGGCAAATTTATGTATGGTTTCGATGTCGAATTTCAGGTTGAAAGCTATTTGCGTTACCAAGGTGAACAATTCAGTCGCAATTTCGATGCAAATACTTACTTGATTATGACCAAGGCACTGGATTATTTTGACCCTTCCCGTGAATATGAGCATTCTTTAACAAAGGCCATGAGTAAGCCGAAATGCCAATTTTTGGTGATTTCATTTACCACGGACTGGCGTTTTAGTCCAAGCCGTTCACAGGAACTGGTGGATGCGTTGATTGATAATCATAAGCCTGTCAGCTACTTGGATATTGATGCTGAACAAGGCCATGACTCTTTCTTGTTCCCTATTCCACTCTATGTGAAAACACTACGGGCATTTTTAGGTGGAGAACAACAGTTGAAATCGACACGACAGGAGCAGCACTGATGCGTATAGATCAACAACTCGCCGAAAAATGGATTAACCCGAACTCTAGCGTGTTAGACTTAGGCTGTGGTGATGGTGAATTGCTGGCTCATATGAGCAAACAGCACAATATTCGTGCCTATGGGCTAGAAATTGATCAAGAAAAGATTGCAATTGCCATCAGTCGGGGGTTAAATATTATCCAACAGGACTTGAACCTTGGTTTAAGTCGCTTTGCCGACCAGTCTTTTGACTCTGTGGTTATGGCACAAGCTTTGCAAGCTGTAGATGCACCTGATGTATTACTTCGTGATATGGTGCGTGTCGGCAAACAGGCAATTATCACTTTTCCAAACTTTGCGCATTGGAAGACGCGTTCTTTTCTTGCATTGAAAGGGAAAATGCCTGTTTCGGAAGCTTTACCTTATATGTGGTATAACACCCCGAATATTCATTTATGTACTTTCCGCGATTTTGAAGCCTTGTGTGCTGAGAACCGGATTAAAATTATTAATCGACTTGCCGTTAATGGTGACCAACAAGGTAGTATGCTCAGCAAGCATATGCCGAACCTATTTGGTGAAGTCGCAATTTATCGAGTGAGCGCTCTATGAAAAAGACATTAATCAGCACATTTTTATTTGGTCTGATCAGTATACAAGCGCACGCTGACTATGTTGCCCAACCACAATCGGTAGCAACACAGGCAGCGCGATATTCAGTGATGGATATCGGTGGATTACAAAGCGCAGCGAAATCTGGTCAGGCTGGGGCACAGTTTTATTTAGCGACCCGTTACCAGTATGGTAAAGACGTTGCTAAAGATGAGAAACAGGCATTTGCTTTATTCAAGGCCGCAGCGGATCAAGGTTTATCTGCAGCGCAGTTAAATGTTGGCCGTATGTATGCCGATGGTATTGGTACCAAGAAAGATGAAGCTTTAGCGCGTCGTTATTTCGAGAAAGCGGCAAGTAATGGTGATAACCGTGCCAGCTTTAATCTTGCAATGATGGAAGAGCAAAAGAAAAACTATATGGGTGCTTATCAGTGGTATGAGCTTTCAACCCGTGATGGCATGCTCGATACCAAAGTAATCAAACTTTCTGAAGGTAAGAAAACGGCGTTGGCGGCTAACCTGACTCAAGACCAGATCCGTACTGCACGTGACCGTGCTGATAAATGGATTCAAGCGCAATAATCTTAATTGTAAGATTTAGCGAAAATATAAAACCGACTTTCTATGTCGGTTTTATATTTAAGAAATTTAAATCATTGAATTCCTCAATATTGTAATCCACCATAGCAAGAAAAAAATCCTCAAAATTTGGAAATCTATCTATTTCTTCTCCTGCTAGCCATATTACTTGGCCTTCTATTAAAGTTCCTTTAGCACCAATTACAAATAAATCCTTATCAATCAAAGTTGTAGCTATAGGTAAAACACTATTTCTAGTTATATTTTTTTGATCAAAATAAGAATCCTCAATAGCATCTAATAAACCTTTTGCATAGCTCATAAGTGGGCTCGCAATTAGATCAACTGTTCCAAATAAATCAACATATTGATATATTCCTTTCCAACCATTCGCATAACTAAGAAAATTGAAATATAAAGGGTCAGCAAATTTTTCTAAGTATTGCTCTACTTCTAATAACTGTATTTTAGTTGCCGCTACTTCTGGCAAATGATATGGCCAAATATTTTGAATATCAGCCTCATTTATCTTATATTTAACATAAGCCATTTTAGAAATCTGTGTAGGCCAATCCATATCTTCCTCTAAAAATTATTCTTAACTACATCTGATATCATATGAAATATAAAATTAAGTAGAATTAGAAAAATACCATAACTCTAATGGCATTAATATTTTTTTCTTATAACACACATATTCACTACTAATTTCTTAAAAAAATTTCTAAAATTCTACTCAATCTAAGCGAATTTAAAATTTATATGTCTACCCAATCATGGCTCAACCAAGGCAGTCTTGTTCTTGCAAGTAATAACAAAGGCAAAGTGGTCGAATTTGAACACCTCTTTCAACAACTCAATCTTCCTGTTGAAATCATTCCTCAAGGCAAACTGGATATTGAAGATGCAATTGAAGACGGTCTCAGCTTTGTTGAAAATGCCATTATCAAAGCACGCCATGCCTCTAAACTTTCAGGTAAACCAGCCCTAGCAGATGACTCAGGACTTTGTGTTCCAATTCTAGGTGGCGCACCAGGCATCTACTCTGCACGTTATGCAGGCGAACACGGTAATGATGCTGCCAACAACCAAAAACTTTTGGCCGATCTCGCACCCTTCCGTAAAGATGGCGAAGTGATTGAAGGCATGTTTGTTTGCGTACTCGCGCTCGTTACTCATGCAGAAGATCCACTTCCACAAATTTTCCAAGGCATTTGGAAAGGTGAGATTTTAGAGGCAGCTCGTGGCGAAAATGGCTTTGGTTATGACCCTTTATTTTGGCTACCTGAACTCAATGTTTCGAGTGCTGAACTGAGCAAGGCAGAGAAAAATAAGATCAGCCATCGCGGGCAAGCCATGCAGCTGTTTAAAGCAAGTCTAGTTTAAAATACTAAAGTGCCCTCCTAAATGAGGGCACTTTTTACATGCAATAAGATGCCATACAAAATAATGGCCAAACAGCTCACCATTGTTCCTGCCGCAATATATCGGGCTGAAATGCCAGTACCCTGATAATGCGTTTCCAACGCCACAATATTGGCGGCTGGCGGCAAACAGAATAAGAAGAACAAAACAGGAAGCAATAACTTAAGCTGTGGAATCGGGATCAAATAATAAGTCATGGCGCAGATCAGCACGCCACACAATAATTTCAACATCAGCGTACGCGTAATTAAAAGTAGATCTACAAAATGTACCCGAGTATGCCTCAGCCACATTCCTAAAATACACATGCCAGCAAAGCTCATCCCAAACTTGGCAATCTCATATATCCCTTCTAACAGCATATTTCCTTCTAGGCGCTGAACTCCCAGAAGCCACAAGATAAAGGCAATCAATAAGGCAAGCACAGGAGGTGATTTTATAACTTTATGTAGCGTTGCGAGATGATTCGCCGGTCCTTCTGAAACGGCTGCAACTGCCCAGATATTGCCAAATAATGAACCACCGATATATAGCGCAATCATGGCAGCGCTGACCTGTTCGCCAAATAAGGCAATGGCAAATGGAAAGCCTAACCAGCCGATATTGCTATAGCTAAAACACAGCGCTTGTAAACGATCTTTTGAATAATAAGCAAATAGATAAAACAGAATAATGGAAGAGAGAAAACTAAACAGAATCAGCGCAAAACTGCCGGCCTGATAAAACACCATATTGTAAATAATCACAACTGGAATAAATAAGCGCGCCAATAAGGATGACAAGACTTTCTTACACTTCTCCGCAAGCTTAAATTGAGCAAGCAACAAGCCGAAAATGAAGGCACTGAGTGGAAGAATAAAAGTCATATTATCTAATTTTGATCGCTTATTTGGCAGCTGTATATGCTAGCACTGTTTTGGGTTGTGCCGATGTTTGTCTTAAAACTGCAATATAAGTGTCACATCTTTGTCATGCCTAGCTGTTGAGATATATCCAAAGTTTTATAGGAATAAAATTATGGCTGGTTTATCGATTTGGCATGTGCTGATTTTTGCAATCGTGGTGATTTTACTTTTCGGTACATCGAAGCTTAAAAACTTAGGTAAAGATGTCGGTGGCGCGGTTAAAGATTTTAAAAAATCGATGAAAGAAGATGAAGTCGCGACGCCTTTAAATGAACCTCGCACCATTGATGCTCAAGTTAAAAATACTGAAAGCTCGGTAAAAAGCTAAGCGAGTACGACTATGCTGAATATTGGAATGTCCGAACTTTTTGTGTTCGGCATTATCGCTTTACTCGTGCTTGGGCCAGATAAGCTGCCAGAAGCAGCTCGTTTTGCTGGTAAGTGGTATGCAAAAATAAAACGTATGATCAGCAATGTTCAGAATGATATTGATCGTGAACTTCGTCTTTCGGAGCTACGAGAACAGATGCAGCAGGAAATGCAGCGAATCACTGAGCTAGAACAAAAAATGCAGGCTCAAATCGCCGAGTTAGAACAGCAAAAAAATATCAGTTTAGAAGCAGAAACTTCAACACAACTGCAAAAAACAATACAACATCCACATTATCATTATTTAACGACGACACGATCTTCAGTCTATATTACACAGCATGTCACGTTCACTGACCCAATTCCTCAAATCGATCCAACTCTCTCGATTCCTGAATTAAAGGTGGCTGTATGAGTGCACCCTCAACATCTCAACTTCCTCATTCAAACTTGAATGACAGCGAGCAAGATATTCCGCTGGAAGAGATGCCAATCACCAAGCATTTGATGATTCTTCGCCAACATCTCTTTAAAATTGTTGGAATATTACTACTTTTATTCTTTTGTTTATTGCCTTTTGCCAATCGCACTTATCAACTACTTTCAGAGCCATTAAGAGCACAACTACCTGCAAGCTCATCGATGATTGCCACAGATGTAACTGCAACATTTATGGCGCCGTTTAAACTGAATTTTTTTGTGGCCTTGATGCTGGCAATGCCTTTTATCATTTACCAGATCTGGTCTTTTGCAAAACCAGCGTTATATGAAAAAGAAAAAAGTCTGGCCATTCCCCTATTACTGAGCAGTATTACCTTATTTTATACAGGGATTGCTTTTGCTTATTTCATTGCACTCCCTTCAATTCTGCATTTCTTTATTAGCGTGTCGCCTGAAACTGTTGCACCAATGACAGATATTAATAGCTATCTAGCATTTTGCTTAAAGCTATTTCTTGTCTTTGGTTTAACCTTTGAAATTCCAGTAATTACCCTTCTGCTCATTCTGATTGGTGTCGTCAGTACACAAAGTCTGATCGAGAAAAGACGCTTTATTGTCGTGGGTTGTTTCTTTATTGCCATGTTTGTTACACCACCCGATGCAATTTCGATGATCATGCTCGCTGTTCCTATGTGGCTCTTATTTGAATTGGGCTTATTCTTCGGAAAAATAATCGAAAAAAGAAAAACAGCATAAGTAAAACAAAATTTAAAAACAGGTCTCAGACCTGTTTTTTTATTGTCATTTATCCATTGATTTTTCACAAATCTGTCATACAAGTGTCAATGCTTCGTCACATTAAAACACTAAGTTTATGGGGGGCAAACTTTTAGAACAACTGTCATTATTTAGGAATTTTCCATGACCGAGCTATCGCCATATCATGAAGATCAAGAGTTGGACAACAATACATCTGACAACATCCATTTCAGAGATATTCTAGAACAACATATTAGCCGTCGTAGCTTAATTAGCAAAACGGCAAGCGGGGCTGTTGCATTAACACTTGCATCAACATTAACAGGCTGTAATGACGACGATAATTCAAATAATAATGGAACGCCAACGACACCGACCAATCCAGATAAAAAACCAGAAAAATTAACATTTAATGCGGTTGCAAAAAATCTAAATGATATCGTAACGGTTCCTGAAGGCTATCAAGCCACTGTTTTATATGCTTTAGGTGATTCAATTAACCCTGCTTATCCTGAGTGGGATGACAACAATATTCCTTCTGGCCCAAGCTTCCAGTTCCGTTCAGGTGACTGCCATGACGGTATGCACTTTTTTGGCTTAAATGCAGCAACACAACGTTTTGACGAAAGTGTATCTGATCGTGGTTTATTGGTCATGAACCATGAATACATCAACCCAACCTTCTTACATCCTAAAGGCCCAACCAAAGTTGATGGTCGTCGTCCAGAAGATGAAGTCATTCGTGAAGTAAATGCACACGGCGTGTCAGTCATTGAAATTAAAAAAGACCAGAGCACCCAGAAAGTCGAAGTTGTTAAAAATTCGGTTTTCAACCGTCGTATCACTGGTTCTACCGTGATGGATTTTGCAGGCGTTGCAGCTGGTTCAACGCTATTGGCAACAGGATATTCTCCTGCTGGCCGTCAAACACGTGGCACCCACAATAATTGTGGTAATGGCTATACACCGTGGGGCACATACCTGACGACTGAAGAAAACTTTATCGGTTATTTCGCTCGTAGTGCAGGCGACGATGCGTTGCGCCGTCCAGAGGAAATCATTGCTTTAAAACGTTATGGTTTAAAAGCTGGCTCAAGCTCACGCTACGCGTGGGAAACAGCAAAAGGCAGTGTAGAATCACAAGACTTATATGACCGCTGGAATGCAGATGTAAAAACGGATACAGCAAGCTCAGACTATCGTAATGGCCCAAATACATTTGGCTGGATGGTTGAAATTGATCCGTTTGATGGTCGCCAAAACCCAGTGAAACGTACTTCTTTAGGCCGTTTCGCTCATGAAGATAGCGCATGCCGTGCAGTTGCAGGCCAACCACTTGCCTTCTATATGGGTGATGACTCACGCGGTGAATATATCTATAAATTTGTATCTGATGCGAAATGGGATACGAAAGATGTAAATGGCGGTTACCGTGCTGGCGATAAATACATGAATGCTGGCAAACTTTATGTTGCCAAGTTCAATAACGATGGTTCAGGTCAATGGATCGAATTAAGTTATGGAAAAAATGGATTAGATCAAAGCAACACAGTTTATCCATTTAGCTCACAGGCAGATGTTGTTACATTTGCACGTTTAGCAGCAGATTCTGTTGGCGCAACCAAAATGGACCGTCCAGAATGGTGTACGGTAAATCCAGAAAATGGCGAAATCTACGTCACTTTAACCAATAACTCAAACCGCGGTTCAAGCTATCCAACAGATGCAGCCAACCCACGTGCTTACGAAGACCTTTATAACAATGAAAAAGTTCAAAAGGGCAACGTAAATGGTCATATTATCCGTTTCCGCGAAACGGGTGACCTGACCACGGCTGAAAGCTTCAAATGGGATATTTACTTATTTGGTGCAGAAGCATCAATGGCGTCAAATATCAACCTTTCAGGTTTGACAGATAATAACGATTTATCTAGCCCAGATGGTATGTGGTTTGACCCTCGTGGTGTACTTTGGATTCAAACTGATGACGGTGCTTATACAGATGTAACCAACTGTATGATGTTAGCTGCATTACCTGGCCAGATTGGTGATGGTACTAAAGCAACAACATCAAACGGCACAGAGACACTCGTTGGGAAAAAAGTAACTGATGATACACTCCGTCGCTTCCTGACTGGGCCAAAAGAGTGTGAGATTACAGGTATTGCGATGACACCAGATTACAAAGCCATTTTCATTAATGTGCAACATCCTGGTGAAGACTCAGCGGACTATGCAACACCAAATAGTCACTGGCCTGCAACACAAACTAATCCTGGTAATACAACTGCTCGCCCACGTTCAGCAACAGTCGTAATCACACGTAAAGATGGTGGTGTAATCGCAGGATAATCCTTCGATCCACTCAAAAATGCCGACTCTATGTCGGCATTTTTTTATTTCTGTAAATCTACACTTAATTCAACAATCTCACCCTGCTCTTCTCCTTGCTGAGATTTTTCCAGCCATTGCCATTGTGTTGGCGTAAGTCGTAAAAAGTTAGAGCATCGCGTTCCATATACAGGACTCTGGATAAAAGTTGAAGACAATAAAGCTTCCATTTCTGTACTAATACCAGTGTCAGGTAATAAATCCGGAATGACTTTGCGCTCATCCTCCAAAATATCCCAAGCCGCATGTCTGAGTTCAGATTCCAGAATCTGGGGTTGTTGCAACATCGGTAAAAACTCTTGAGTAAAGCGCTTGCGCAAATGTCTGGTCTTTTGCCAATCTTCGGACATTAGACCATTGGACACTACGTATACCCCATTCGCCAGCACTTGAGGTGCCTCCCCACGGTTACTCATGTAAACTGCCTGTTCCCGATCTCCAACAAATAGGTTGAATCCCGCATAGTCCTGCTGTTGTTGTTCCAATTGCTGTGCAAAACGAATCGGTGCCAAATCACTTTTCAGAAAAGATTGAATCAGATGCCCACGTGACGTTGTATAGGATTGTTGATCCCGACCATTTCGGAAATTAGTCAGGATGGCCCATCGCCCTGATGCAGTTACACCCATCCATGTGCCGCCTGACTGTAAGTCCTGCCCAGCCACAATCACATGATTTGGCCACTGATGTAGGCTTGCACTGGGACGGTGATAGAATTCATCACGATTTGAAAGTAAGCATAATGGCATCTCATCCAGCACATGCCATGCGAAAGCGACAATACACATTGATTTGGTTCTCACATCTTTACACATTGAATGTACAACATTTTTCACATCATTCCGCTACAATCTGATCAAAACTTAATTCCAAATTCTAAATTGAGGAACAGCAATGCTGACCTATCCAAATATTGATCCAGTTGCGCTGAGCTTAGGACCAGTCAAGGTGCACTGGTATGGACTCATGTATCTCTTGGCTTTTCTATGTGCTTGGGGTTTAGCATCATATCGCGCTAAACAACGTGATGGCTGGACTGCCGATATGGTTTCAGATCTAGTCTTTTACGGAGCGCTGGGCGTTGTGCTGGGTGGTCGTGTAGGCTATGTGCTGTTTTATGAGTTCAGTAAGTTTCTGGAAAATCCGCTCTGGTTATTTCAAGTCTGGACAGGTGGCATGAGCTTCCACGGTGGTTTCCTCGGCGTCATGATTGCAATGTTGTTCTGGTGTAAAAAATACCAGAAGACATGGTTTCAAACTTTGGACTTTATCGCACCATGTGTACCAACAGGTTTAATGTTTGGACGTTTTGGTAACTTTATCGGTGGGGAGCTCTACGGTCGTCAGGTTCAAGATCCAAACTATCCTTTCGGGATGATTTTTCCGACAGACCCATTAGGTCTGGTACGCCATCCTTCACAAATCTACCAAGCCATCTGTGAAGGGCTGATCCTGTTTATCGTGCTGTGGTGGTTTAGTTCTAAGCCACGTCCACGTATGGCGGTTTCTGCACTGTTCCTGACTGGATATGGTGTCGCACGCTTCTTTATGGAATTCTTCCGTCAACCCGATGCTGACCAAGGCTTTATCTTGTTTGGCTGGATGACCAAAGGCCAGATCCTCAGTTTCCCGATGATCATCATTGGTCTGTGGATGATCTGGTATGCCTATCGTCGAAACATCTACGACTGGCAGTTAAAGAAATAACAGGATGGGAGCTTAGGCTCCCATTTTTTTGCTCTTTATAAAATACGAATAAAAAGCGTATAGTGATTTTATAAAATAACGATTCCCAACGAGCGAAGGTGATGTCAGATCACAGTTCAGGTTTTAAAATCCACCAACTCGTTCTCTCACGATCACCCTTACACTTGAATCGGGAGATTGTGACAGAAATAGAAAAAAGACTTGGCCTTTCATTCCTTAATGAAGATGAGCCGCATCGGGTGTGTTTTGCCAATCAAAATGCTGAACTGCAAGATGCCTATAAACAGGTTTTCAGTGCAATCGACCTGCTTGATTATGTTTATGCCATGGTGATCTCAGAACAAGGCAATCTCGATAAAATATCGCTGCTCAGTGAAAATCAGAGCTTGATTGCCTATCCAACCGATCCTCTACAATTTTGGCAATTGGTTCGAGTCGGACAAAATTACCGTCGTTCGATGCATTAAAGTTTTCCAGCCAGTGCTTTTACAACTTCACCCAAACGTTTGCCTTGTGCTTCACACAAAACCTTTTCATCTTGACTCAGGCTTTGGTCATGGCGTGGTCCGCTGACATGACTCGCACCATACGGCGTTCCACCAGTTTTGGTATTCGACAATGCTGGAATTGAGTTCGGTAAGCCCAAGATCATCATGCCGTGATGAAACAACGGTGGCAGCATCGTCAATAAAGTACTTTCCTGCCCGCCATGCATTGAACCTGAAGAGGTGAAGACACATGCAGGTTTATTATGCAAAGCACCATTCAACCATAAGCTGGTGGTTTGATCCCAAAAGTACTTCATTTCGCTGGCCATATTGCCAAAACGGGTCGGTGAACCCAACGCTAAACCTGAGCAATGCGTCAGATCATCCAGACTACAATAAATGTCACCATCTTCTGGAATACTGGCCTCAGCCTGAATCACCACCGTCGCCAAGTTGGGCACGGTTCGGATGCGTGCAGTCACACCCGCAGCTTCAATTCCATCGGCGATGAGGTGCGCCATTTGCTTAGTTGAACCATATTTACTGTAATAAAGAACAAGAACGTAAGGTTGCATCACTTTCAAGAATTTTGTTAAAAAGAACACTATACGACATTTTATACATTTTAGGCTGTTACAAGTCCTGTGCTTTCACAGGATTTTTATTAAAAATAATTAGGATAGAACCCATGATCTTACACCGTTATCTAAAAAAACTGCCTTTTTTAGAAAAAACATGGTTTCAATTTATTGTGTTTGTGTTACGGCGTTTTGAAGCTGACCGCTGTCGAGAACAAGCAGGAGGACTGACCTATACCACCCTGTTTGCAGTCGTACCAATGTTGACTGTTTTTCTGGTGATTATCTCCTCCATTAAAGCATTAGAACCAGCTCGGCAACAGCTACAACAACTGATTTATAGTAACTTTTTACCGAAAAGCACCATTGCCTTTGATAAGGCCTTAAATGCATTTACCGAGAAGTCCAGTAACCTCACAGTGATTGGTGTGCTGTTCCTGTTTGTCACTACCGTCCTGATGCTGACCTCTATTGAGAATGTATTTAACCGGATCTGGCGGGTGAAAGAGACCCGTACTGGTCTGGTCGGTTTTATGCGTTACTGGACCATTATTTCACTGGGGCCGATCGTATTAGGCAGTGCTTTTGTACTGTCTTCCACAGTCGCTTCGATGAGTATTCTCAGCAATAATTTTGCAGGCTATCAGCTGGATGGTGCATTCCTGCTCTGGCTGATCTCGTTTTTACTGACTATTGTTGGTTTCTTCATTTTATACTGGACCATTCCCAACCGTATTGTCCCAGTATTTTCAGCCTTTATTGCGGCCTGTTTTAGTGCGACGGTATTTGAAGTTCTAAAACGTTTTTTTGGCTGGGTCATGAGCAACTTCACCAGCTATGAAATTGTCTATGGTGCATTTGCTGCGGTGCCAATTTTCCTACTCTGGATTTACCTCTCCTGGAATATTATTTTACTGGGTGTGGAAATCAGTTATGCCCTCACCGCATTCCATTCTGGAAAAGAACAGAAACGCCATCCAATCTTGATGTTACTCGACATTCTGGAACTATTTTATAAGAAGCAACAGATTGGACAAAGTGTCAGTGAGAAAGAGCTGTTGAATATTATTGGGCGTGGTGAATTAGGTCGTTTACCTGCTTATATCCTACAATTGGAACAGCAAAACCTGATTATGCGTACCGATAAAGATGAATATGTACTGGTTCGTAATTTAGCACAGGTTGATTTCTGGAGCTTCTTTACCGCCCTTCCTTATCCATTGCCATTACGTAATGATGTTGAGCATATTCACCAAGATGATGAATGGATGGAACGACTCGGCCCATCCCTGATTGAAAGTAATGATTATTTAGCTGCCAAGCTCTCTATTCCGCTTTCCACCATCTTTGAACAAAAATAGTCAAAAGGCCTCAATCGAGGCCTTTTTTATTTCCTGAGCCAGCCTTGCAAACTGACCACCACAATTCCAAGTAACACCAGCGCTGAACCAATCACAAAATTCAGTTCAATTCTTTCACCCAGTAACCACACGCCAAAGGCCATACCAAATAACGGGGTCAGAAAGGAAAAAACGCCCAATCGGGAAGCCAGATAATTGCGTAATAACCAGAACCACGCCAGAAAACTGGCAAAGGATACAATCAAGGTATGAAAGGCCAAGCTGCCGATCACCAGCGGGGTAAAATGAATCGTGGCTTGTCCAAGGAATATAGCCAAGCCAAACAATAGGACAAAACTACCTGCCAGTTGATAGAACAAGGTTTGCGTGACGGCGGCTTGTGCCAGAGAAGATAAACGCACCGTAATCGTGGTTGCAGCCCAAGCAATACTCGCTGCCAGCGCCAGTAAATCGCCCCATAACATTTGCTGTTCTAACTGCGTTACACCCTGATTTGCTCGCATGAAAGTGACCACAATCCCTAAAAAAGCAATCGCAATACCGCCCCACTGCAACATACTTAAACGCTCGGAAGGAAGCTTCCAGTGCAGCCCCAAAGCCACAAAGATCGGTGCGGTATACAACAGCACCACCGCATGAGATGCAGACGTCCATTGCAAAGCTTGCGCCAGCAGAAAGAACTCTAATGAAAACAGAAAAGCGACCAATGCGCCTGCTTTGAGATTCTGACGATTGAATAACTGACTGGCTTTATCCAGATATAACAAAGGCAACAACAGAACAGCAGACAAACCAGAACGTAATGCAATCTGCATTAAGGGCGAAATATCGGGAGCTGCCATTTTTAAAATGACTTGTTGTAAGCCCCAGATCATACACAGTACGATCATCAGACCTGATGCGGTTGCATCTAATGCTTTGCGCTCATCCATAGCACGCTCCCAATTCTATAATTTGAGAACCAATATAAGACTGTCAGATTTTCATGATATAGTGAAAATCTGACAAGACATGCGTGTTTTCGGGCAATTCTCATCTTATGAAAAAGTCAGCACAAAGGATTCAGGATTTTCAGGCCATTCCGACCTACAATGATATTCCTGCGCCGTTATGGTTAAGCGTTCGGGATGCCCCCGCAGAGACTTTTTATCCTAAACATGCTCATGCCTGGGGTGAGTTTATTTATGCTTTTGATGGCGTACTTGAAGTCAATATTGAGCAAATCAATTACCTTACGCCTCCACCCTATGGCATCTGGCTACCGCCACATGTGCAACATAGCGGGATTAACCGTAATGATGTGACCTATTGTACGCTTTATATCCATGAGTCTTTATGCCAACGGATGCCGCAACAGGCAGGGATTTTACTCTCCGCACCACTGGTTTCTGCGCTGCTGGAACATATTCGTCATCATTCATTTTCAGAACAAGATCCAGAATATATACGCCTTCTACATGTTTTACTGGACACGTTAACGCATGCCGAACTGGTCGGTAGTTATTTGCCTACCACTCAACATCCAGCACTGGCGAAGATCCTGACCCATTTACATGAATTTCCTGCCGATAACAGTACCCTTGAACAACTCGCACATATGATCAATATGACCGAGCGAACCTTAGCGCGTTATAGCCAAAAAGAATTGGGGATGTCACTGCATGAGTGGCGGCAACGTTTAAAAGTCATGAAAGCCATGTCGATGCTGAATCAGGGCAAAACCATTGAGAGTATTGCTCTAGATCTAGGCTATGCCAGCTCATCGGCTTTTATTTATATGTTTAAACGCTGGATGCATTTCACGCCCGATCAGTTTCGCAAGCTCTATCAAGGTCGTTAGATCAAGGCAAATCAAAACGTTTTAAATTGTCCTGTTCGTAAGGTGCATCTTCAGCTGGATAACGTAACTTTGCCTGACCTTTTTGCTTCGCCAATGACCAGATCAAACTTTCTCTAGCAGGCAAAATATCAGGATGTTGCTGATACAAAGGATCGGTATAAGCTTGCTCAGTCTCAATCCATTGCCAACCTTGTTTTTCGAACGCTTCAATCACGTCATTCAAAAATGCAGCATTAATCGCATTTACATGGAGTAGCAGCACATGCTTTGGAGAATAGCCAATCGTTTCAACAGCCAGCTGATCATAATAGGCAGCCCGATCAAGTAAATGGGCAATATACGCTTGTTTTAATCGTTCAAGTTGAGCTGTATTTTTCTGTTTCTGATAAGACAAATATTTCAGATTATAAAACCAATCACTGGCATCGATACTTACCGCACCCGACTGATAGCCCTGCTGTTTTAAGTATTGGGCAACGCTATCCCGCTTTTCCTGAGTATTGCCTTCTTTTAAGAAGGGATAACGATATCTGGCAACCCAACCCTCTAAAGGACGAAAAACCTGCTCCGCACGCTGAATACCCGCAATGTACTGCTGACTAGAGATTTGATCTTTATTGAGGTTGAGATGTAATTCGCTATGATTACCAATCCGATGACCTTGTCTACCCCACTCCTTGACCAACTGTAAACCAGCATAATCCCCAATTTTAATCACACTTGGGTAAATCATACTTTTGAGCTGATGCTGTTTAAGCTGTTGTAAAATTTGCTGATTAATCTGAGTCGCTTGCGCATTCAGATCAGGATTTACGCCATCATCAAAACTGAATGCAAGCTGTTTCGCATGGCTGATGGTGGTCATTAAACATAGTGCGACATATAGCCATGTTTTCATTCTATTTTTCTCATTGTTAAAAAATGGCGCTGATATTTTCATAGCAGCGCCATTTTATTGATGGTGATGATTATGCTTTTACAAAGCTATCCCAATCATATTCACCAGACTGGGTAATCAGTTTCATGGTCAACTGATCATTAGCACGTAAAGCGCCTACACCTGCGGGTGTGCCCGTCATAATCACATCACCTGCTTCCAGACTAAAACATTGATTGATCTCAACCAGTAATGCTCCAATATCCCGAATCATGTCTTTGCTAAAACCATGCTGACGCTCAACGCCATTAATGGTGAAAATGAGTTCCAACTCTTGCAAGTCGCCCACTTCATCCGCTTCGATCCAGTCCGCCAAAAGACAGGCACCATCAAATGCTTTGGCACGCTCCCATGGCTCACCTTTGGCTTTTAAATCCCCTTGCAAATCACGCAAGGTTAAATCTAACCCTAAAGTCACTGCACCGATCGCTTCTAAAGCTTTGGCAGGATCAGTTTCCTGAGATAGAGGATGGGTGATTTTCAAACAGATTTCACATTCATAATGACACTCACCTAAAGCCTGATTCCAACTAATTCCTTGCGATAAAGGACTCAAACTGCTGGGTGGCTTGATAAATAAGATCGCACGATCAGGAATAGGGTTACCTAATTCTTTCGCATGTTCAGCATAATTTCGGCCTACACACACAATTTTTGAAGGACGTGTACTCATGAATGTTCCTTGTTCTTTGAACCGCTGATAAGTTTACTTTTTAAAACTATTTTCAAATTTGGTTTGATCTGCTGAATTTTCAAATGCACGCTTCGGTACAATGATGACCGTATGACTTTTCAGTTCCAGCATATAAGTCAGCTTGCCAATTGCAAAGGATTGTACCTCGGCATATTGAGCTCTCTGGGTTTTACCTGTTGAATACAGCTCAAAATGATCCTGATATAAATCAACACCCTGTTCACTTTTCCCAAATTGATAACGTACAAACTGGCGCTTAAATAACATGGGCAATAACCAGTAGCGCATCACACCCTGCATAATCAGAAAAAAAGCACCCAGCGCAACATAATAACGCCCTACCCCAGAGAAGCCTAAATAAACGCCCCACAGGATAATGGCAATACTAATCACGGGAGTCAGAAAACGACTAAACGTCTTTTTACCAAAAGTGACCAGAGCAAAACCATCTTGTGATTCTTCCAGATTCAGATAATAGCGCACAGAGACTGTTGGACGTTGTTCAGACATTTTTAAATTTCTAACATTTGAAAAAACTGACCTATTAGAACATAAATGCTTCGCGGGGAAATCACATTTATGGCGTTTTGATACAAAATTTAAATGTGAGATTCAAATGGCCTTAATTGTTCTTTTTTATATATATTCATGTTTGATTTGCTATTTGTGAGCACTGAAAAAAAATAGACATTTATTAAGCCATTTAGATCTTTTTTATGACTCAATCCAAGGAAATAAACCTTCTGAATAAGTTTTACACAACACGACTATTTTTTAACGCTAAAAAATCTTATTAATAATCGGCAGGGATATCTCAGTCATGAGGTATTAACCTCTGTCCACCAAATCACAAATAAAAATCAAAGGAATGTGATGCGTTATTTGAATGGTCTACTTGTCTCTTGTATTTTTTTAGGCATCACACAAAGTTGTTTTGCACAGATTCTGTCATGGAATGACAATATTCCCAGTGCCTTACAACCATTTCAGAACAATCCACAAACATTGGCAAGCTATACCCAAAACAATATTTTTATCTTTGGACATCCTGTAACAAAAACTGCTGTGCCGACCTTAAAAACCAATCCTCAGCCCAGTGTGAGTTTCAATTCAGCCGCGATTATTGTGCCTGTCAATGCCCAACAGGTCGCCAAAACCCTGACTGACTTTAGTCAATATGTCGGTTTATTTCCCACCTTGAAATCTGCTAAAACACTGCAACAATCAGGCAATATTGTGCAGATGAAATATCGGGTATCAATTCCAACTCCCATTCCTGTATTGAATTTCAATGAAGATGTCACCTTACAGCATCAGATCAAATCCAATAGTATTTCCAGCTTGGTGATTGATGCGCCTATTCCCTACGGCGTAGGCAAATTTGAATGGTTTGCATTGGATGAGCACCGTACCTTAATTACCTTGACTCAATGGGGCGATTTAAATCAACCGAAGGGTTTTATTTTTAAGAAAATTCTGAATGCCATTCCCGAAGCTAAGCTAGGTGTACCAAGTAGCAGCAATGCCTTTGTTTTGGAAGCCTTACGCAACCGCTTTAATAAGCAGACGGTCACGCCATTAAATGCAGGACAACTCCCGACACCACAATTAAATCCAGCTCAGCTCGCCAAAATCAGCCAGTTGATTCAGACTACGCAACAACCAGTAAGCTTTATTCATGCACCCACCAGTGTCCTTTATACGCATGGGCGGGAAGCCATGCGTTTTACCACCACCTATCAATTTTATAAACAGTCACCGCAGCAACTGCAAAAATGGTTAACACCCGCTGCCTATCCGGAATTGTTTCCTCGCCAGATTAAAAAAGTCATTACCACACCGATTCAGAATCAGGGGCAAGATGCTGATATTCAGGTCAATGTGGGGCTTGGCGTTATCAATATCCCGTTCGCTTTTAAATTACGTTTTAATTATCCAGAAGCGACTAAAAGTAGTTTTTATGCCAATGGTGGAGATTTAAGATTTATTAAAGGCGAGATGCGATTTACTGAGATGAATCAAGGCACTTTATTTAAAATGACCAGTAGTATGAAAGTCGATGAGAAAGCACCCTTTTTATTAAGAGCAATGCGAAGCCTGCCTTATCATGAGGTTCTACCAGCCGTTGGCGGTAATGCTGTCTTTGTTCAGAAACTCAAGGCAAAAATTTGAGGCACAAAAAAACCGCATTTAAGCGGTTTCTTTTTTCAAATTGGTGCGCTCAGAGAGATTCGAACTCCCGACCCCTTAGTTCGTAGCCAAGTGCTCTATCCAGCTGAGCTATGAGCGCATATTTGATGGAGGGCATTATACGCACTTTTTAGTAAAAGATAAGTCCTTTTTCCAAAGTTATCGATCAACTGGCTATAGATTCAGCACATGATCCAGATACGATCAGTGTAGCAGAGCCCGATTGACTAAAAAAAGTGTTATTCAGCGATATCATTAAAAATATCATCATGGGCCAATTCAAATCAGTACCTAAAAAGAACTTAAAATAGATTAGTTATTAAAATTCAATTAACTAATTAATTTTTCGATACATCATCATAAATGACTCTGTAATTTTTATAAATAATCTATAATTTCATAATATTAATAACAATTAAAACCCAGACTATAAAATCAAATTCCAATTCTTTGTTTTATATCAATTTTATAACCCATTAAAAATATGATACATACTGCAATATTGACATTAAAGCGTTAATCAACCAATACTAATTAGTACATTATGAGACAGGAGTCACATAATTATTAAGCTAAATAAAACAAAACTTTAATAATTATAGGTATATCGACATGTTATTTAAAAATATTTTATCACCAATTACGGGTATTCTCTCGCTTTCGAGTAGTAATAGCCAAGCAACGGCGCCAGTTCCTGTTAACACTGTATCGACAACAAATCATGTTCAGGTCGAAGATACCACCATCACCAATAATAGTAATGGTTCAGGTGATGGTTTATTAGGCGGTGTTATCACAGGCAATGGTCATCAAAATTACGGTGTTGGGGTTGGTAACGCCCAAGATCTTAATTTTCCTTTCCCTTTTACGACAGCTTTTCATTCATTAGGCAACTCATTCCCTTGGCTTGGAGGTACGTCATCCGTAAATACGGCGACGACAACATCTTCGACTCACGTCCAAGACAATGACATTATCAATAACAGCAATACTGGCGCAGGTGCTGGGAATGGCAGCAATGGCGGTTTATTAAGCGGTATCGCTTCTGGAAACGGCGATCATAATTATGGCGTTGGGAATGGCAACGGAGATGATGCCAATCTTACGACACCTGTTACAGTGCCATTCGAAGCTTTAGGTAATTCTGTTGCAGCGCTTGGTAATGGCGATCTGGAGTCAGTTAATACAACACCAACCAGCTCAACTACACTCATTGAAGACAATGACACCACCAATAATAGCAATACTGGCACTGGCGCTGGGAACGGCAATGGTGGTGGCTTACTAAATGGTGTGGCAGCAGGAAATGGCGAACACAATTATGGCATTGGTAATGGAAACGGTGATGATGCAACGGTCACGATTCCATGGACGACACCTGTTCAAGCGGTAGGTAATTCGATTGCTGGCTTGGGTAGTGGTGATGTGAATTCTATAAATACCGCACCGACCTCCTCCTCTACCCACATTCAAGATAATGACACCATCAATAACAGCAATACAGGTACTGGTGCTGCGGGCAACGGCAGTGGTGGTGGCTGGTTAAATGGTGTCGGTGCTGGAAATGGTGAACAGAACTATGGCATTGGCAATGGTAACGGTGATGATGCCAGTATCACGACACCCGTCACAGCACCATTTCAGGTACTCGGCAATTCAGTTGCAGGTCTTGGTGGCGGTGATGTGAACTCCGTTAATACAGCACCAACTTCAGCGTCCAATGTGATTCAAGACAACGATACAACTGACAACAGCAATCAAGGTGCAGGTGTCGGAGGTTCAGGTAATGGCTTAGGTGGCTTACTCAACGGCATTAGTGCAGGCAATGATGAACATAATTACGGAATTGGCAATGGCAACGGTGACGATGCCAGCGTAACCGTACCGTGGACTACGCCAGTGCATGTACTCGGCAACTCATTTGCAGGTTTAGGCGATGGCGATGTGAACTCGACCAATACCGCACCAACCACCACGTCCAACATTATTCAGGACAATGACACAACGGATAACAGCAATAGTGGAACAGGTCTAGGTGGCGTGGGTAATGGTGTTGGTGGCTGGGGCAATGGTCCTGCCGCAGGCAATGGCGAACAAAACTATGGTATCGGGAATGGCAATGGAGATGATGTCGATATTACTGTACCTTGGACTACACCATTGAATGTACTCGGCAACTCTGTTGGCGGTGGTGGCAATAACTCATCTACCAATTCAGCACCAACCACCACACTGAACCATGTTCAGGACAATGACAGCACTGATAATAGCAATAGTGGAACAGGTACAGGTGGCACTGGCAATGGTCTGGGTGGCTTACTCAATGGTATCAGCGCTGGCAATGGTGAACACAACTACGGCATCGGCAATGGTAACGGTGATGACGCAGACTGGACTTCTCCAGTTGTGACTCCAATCAATGCCATGGGGAATAATGTTTCATGGTTCGGCAGCAATGATCCGGCTCATACAGGCAATACCTCAGTCAATAATGGATCAACCAATACCACCAACATCGTAGAAGACAATGATCATATCGACCATAGCAATAGTGGCGCAGGCGCTGCTGGCAATGGAATCGGAGGCCTACTGAGCGGTATTGGTGCAGGCAATGGTGAGCAAAACTATGGTATCGGTAATGGCAATGGTGACGATGTAGGTATCACCACACCCATCACGACGCCAATCAATGGCCTAGGCAATGAATTCTCATTCTTTGGTGATGCCAATAACTCATCTCATAATAATGCTTCGACCACCACCACCAATATTGTTCGTGACAATGACACGACAGACAATAGCAACAGCGGCGGCACAGGTGTAGGTAGTGGTTCTGGCAATGGTATCGGTGGTCTACTCAATGGTGTCGGTGCAGGCAATGGCGAACATAATTATGGTATTGGCAACGGTAATGGTGATGACGTTGGTGTGGTTATGCCAATCACCACCCCACTCAGCGGCTTGGGTAACTCGTTCTCTGTCTTTGGAGACTCGACCACAAGCTCAGTCAATAACTCATCGACCACAACCGTCAATCATTATGAAGACAACGACACCACCGACAATAGCAACAGCGGCACTGGCCTGACTGATGGCTCGGCTGGCAATGGCGTTGGTGGTTGGGGTAATGGCCCTGCATCAGGGAATGGCGACCATAACTTTGGTATTGGCAATGGTATCGGCAATGATTCTAGTGTCGTTGCACCCATCACAACGCCAATCAGCGGTTCGGGTAATGCGTTCTCCCTCTTTGGCAATGCCACTTCAAACTCAGTCAACGACTCCTCAACCAAAACCACAAACTACTTCCAGGACAATGACAGCATTAATAACGGCAACAGCAGTAGCGGTGTTGGCGGTACGGCAGGTAACGGCGTTGGTGGTGGCTTATTAAATGGTGTCGGTGCAGGCAACGGCGAGCACAACTACGGTATTGGTAATGGTATTGCTGATGATGCCAGTGTGGTTGCTCCTATTACCACGCCAATCAACGCATCGGGTAATGCCTTCTCTCTCTTTGGTAATGCCACTTCAAACTCAGTGAATAATTCTTCGACCACAACCAATAACTACTTCCAGGATAACGATACAACCAATAACAGTAATAGCGGTGGTAACGGTACTGGCAGCGGTTCAGGCAATGGCACAGGAGGCGGATTATTAAATGGTGTTGCCGCAGGTAATGGCGAACACAACTACGGTATTGGCAATGGTATTGCCGATGATGCCAGTGTGGTGATCCCGATTACGACGCCAATCAATGCATCGGGTAATGCTTTCTCGATCTTTGGTAACGCAACAGCCAACTCAACCAATAATTCCTCAACCACAACCAATAACTATGTTCAGGACAATGACTCCACCAATAATAGTAATAGTGGCGGCAATGGCCTAGGTGGCGGTTCAGGCGGCTTGCTTGGTTTGAGTGGTTTACTCAACGGTTTTGCAGCAGGTAATGGTGAACATAACTATGGCATCGGTAATGGTATTGCAGACAATGCCAGCATCGTCGCCCCGATTGCCATTCCGATTAACCTCTCAGGTAATGCAATCTCTTTATTTGGTAGTGCAACTGCCAACTCTCACAATAATTCATCGACCACAACCAATAACTATGTTCAAGACAATGACAGCATCAACAATGGGAATGGTACAGGCAACGGTGGTAGTGGTAATGGTTCAGGCGGCTTGCTCGGTGGTATTGGCGCAGGCAATGGTGAGCATAATTACGGTATTGGCAATGGTATTGGTGATGATGCCAGTATCGTGACACCGATTACGATTCCAATTAACTTCTCAGGCAATGCTATCTCGGTACTCGACCTCAGCGGTTTAAATGGTGAAGGTGAATTTAATCCACTAAGCCCTGTAACCAACATTATTCATATTGTGGCGGGTGATGGCGAAGGCGGTACAGGCCTACTCGGTACGGTGACTGGGGTTGTTGGAGGCGTCACTGGTGGTATTGGTGGTGAAGGCGGGCCTCTTGGCGCGATCACTGGAATCATCGGCGGTATTACTGGTGGTATTGGTGGTGGTGAAGGTGGGCCTCTTGGTGCAATTACTGGAATTATCGGAGGAATCACTGGTGGTATCGGTGGTGGTGAAGGTGGTCCTCTTGGTGCGATCACTGGAATCATCGGTGGAATCACTGGCGGCATCGGTGGTGGTGAAGGTGGTCCTTTAGGTTCGATCACTGACATTATCGGTGGAATCACTGGTGGTATCGGCGGCGGTGAAGGCGGTCCTCTTGGTGCGATCACTGGAATCATTGGAGGCATTACTGGTGGTGACTTAGGTAACAATCCAGTTACTGGTGTGATTCAAACTGGTATTGATGTACTCCAAGGCGTTGAAAGCCTGAAAACAGATATTATCAACACAGGTATTAGCACTGTAGGCGGCGCAATTGGTAGCGTACTTCCGGGTGTTCATCCTGTTACGGATCTGACCAATCTCGGTACCCTCACCTTTGAAACTTCTCGCGATACTGTAAACGGTACACTTGAAGCCATTTCTGATTTAGCAGGCGCTGATATTGGTGGTGCTGCGGGTGCTCTTACTGGCGTTGTCGGTACACTGATCACCAATGGTTCAACGGCTTCTGGTCTGGTTCAACATGCAGTTGGTGACCTCACTGATGTTGGTGGATTGTTAGGTGGTATTGGTGGTGGTGAAGGTGGTCCTCTTGGTGCGATCACTGGAATCATCGGCGGTATTACTGGTGGCATCGGTGGTGGCGAAGGCGGTCCTTTAGGTTCGATCACTGACATTATCGGCGGCATTACTGGTGGTATCGGTGGTGGTGAAGGCGGCCCACTTGGCGCGGTCACTAATATTATTGGTGGCATTACTGGCGGTATAGGTGGCGGTGAAGGCGGACCTTTAGGTTCGATCACTGACATTATCGGAGGAATCACTGGCGGTATCGGTGGTGGTGAAGGTGGTCCTTTAGGCTCAATTACTGACATCATTGGTGGCATTACCGGTGGTATCGGCGACGGTGACGTGATTTCTGGAGTCGCTCAACCGATTCAAATTGTGGTTGGCAGTGGTAGCTTAACTCTCGATCTTCTGCAAGACAGTCTGGGTAGCCTATCAAATGGCAATCTATTCGATGGCATTAGCAACCTTGTTCATGTCAATAACGAAGATGGTAGTGTTGATAACATCTTAACTGCGATTACTGGCACAGTTTCATCAAGTTCAGGTATTGCTGTAGGTGAGCCAAATCCAAATGGCGGCTCTTTAACAGATATTATTTCAATCACCTCACCATTATCAGGCTTAACCGATCACCTCTTCGGTTCTGTTCATCACTTTTAATCTTTAAATTTTAGAAAAGCTGCTGAGGTCAGTGGCTTTTCTATTCCCTTAGACCACAATTTCAATCTACTTAGGCAAGAATCGTAGTTTTCATTAATAAGTTTTTTTTAACAACACATTGCTGACCTATAAAAAGATCATCATTTTTTACTTGATTTTTATTTTAAAAAAACTTACCAAACAATATTAATACCATGATTTTTATCTATTTTTTAAACATACTATTTTAGTCGAAATATTTATTTTCAAATGAGTAACAAATTTTATAACTTTTCCCATTTCTACCTAAAAAAGGAGCGCTTTTGAGTGGGAAATCCATTTTAATTGACTGATAAATTTGATTATATTTTATTCTAATGAGTTTATCGCCCTTTTTAGAATAAAATACACATGTAGATTTAATAGAATGTTTTATATAAAAAAAAGAAATATTATTCAGCAACTTAAACTCAAATTTAACAATCCAGATCAATACCGTTACAGATTGACAAAATAACTGCCACATATAACACTAAAATAGATTAATGTGAATTTAATCACAAAATAATCATAGCAATTTAATAACTACTTAGAACAACACAACTTTAAAAATATAGGTATCGTTATGCTTTTTAAAAGTCTTCTATCACCCATTAAAAGCATTACTTCGAGTTTAGTCGATAGTAATAGCTCAACATCACATGTTGGCGGTTCACTCCTTGCTCCCCTGTCACTCTCTACCATTACCAATATCGTTTCAACAAATACACTCACGAATACTGTTAGCAGTATTACTGGCGGAGCAGCCAACAATCCTCTTGGGGCAGTTACAAACATTCTTGGTAGTGTGACAGGTGGAACAAGTGGTAGTCCTCTTGATTCTGTCACACATATTATTGGAGGAGTTACAGGTGGCGCTGCGGGCAATCCACTGGGCGCAGTTACCGGAATCATCGGTGGTATCACAGGTGGAACTGACGGTGGCCCATTAGGTGCCGTCACAAATATTATTGGTGGTATCACTGGCGGGGCTGGTGGCAATCCACTCGGTGCAGTAACAGGCATTATCGGTGGTATTACAGGTGGTACAGAAGGCGGCCCACTTGGCGCGGTCACTAATATTATTGGTGGCATTACTGGCGGTGATTTAGGCAATAATCCTGTCACAGGTGTAATCCAGACTGGTATTGATGTCCTTCAAGGGCTTGAAAGCTTAAAAACTGAAGTGATCAATACAGGTATTGATACGGTTGCAAATACAATTATTGGTGCAGTTCATCAATCTGAACATCCAATTGGTGATCTTGCAGATTTGGGAACGCTTACATTTGAAACCTCTCGCGACACTGTAAATGGCACACTTGAAGCCATTTCTGATTTAGCAGGCGCAGATATTGGTGGTGCTGCAAGTTCTCTTACTGGCGTTGTCGGGACACTGATCACCAATGGTTCAACAGCTTCTGGTCTGGTTCAGCATATTGCTGGTGATCTTACCAATGCAGGCGGAATCATCGGTGGTGGTGAAGGTGGTCCTCTCGGTGCAATCACAGGTATCATCGGCGGAATCACTGGTGGTCTTGGCGGTGGTGAAGGTGG